>JAACZX010000021.1 GCA_009996555.1 Chitinophagaceae bacterium
ATTATTGTAAAAGGTGTAAACGGTGCGCCTGTTTACCTTAAGGATATTGCAAGCATTAAAGACACCGTTAAGGAAAAAGAAAGCTTTGCCCGTTTAGATGGTAAGAATGTAATTACGCTCAATATTATTAAACGCAGTGGCGAAAACCTCATCAGTGCAGCAGATAATGTAAAAGCTTCGGTAGAAGAAATGCAGAAGAATGACATCTTACCGAAAGACTTAAAAATAACATTCACCGGCGACCAGAGTAAGCAAACCAAAACATCGTTTAACGAATTGGTGAACACTATTGTGATTGGTTTTATTTTGGTGTTACTCATTCTGATGTTCTTCATGGGTGTTACCAATGCCTTCTTTGTTGCATTGAGTGTGCCGCTGAGTGTGTTTGTGGCCTTCCTGTTTTTACCGGTGGCTGATTACATTGTTGGTACAGGTGTAACGCTCAACTTTATTGTATTGTTTGCATTACTGTTTGGCCTGGGTATTATTGTGGATGATGCGATTGTGGTAATTGAAAATACACACCGTATATATCATAACGGTCGTGTGCCAGTAATACGCAGTGCAAAAGAAGCTGCAGGCGAAGTGTTTATTCCGGTGCTGGCAGGTACTGCCACAACACTGGCACCATTCTTCCCGCTGCTGTTCTGGAAAGGTATCATTGGTAAGTTTATGATTTATCTGCCGGTGATGCTCATCTTAACACTGGCAGCGTCATTGATTGTTGCGTTTATCATGAACCCCGTGTTTGCAGTAAGCTTCATGAAACCCGAAGGTCGTGAACACGACGAACGGAAAAGTGCCATCTTCCGTAAATGGCATTGGTGGGCTTTCTGGATCATTGGTATCATTAATCATGTAATTGGTAACCACGGTACCGGCAACTTCCTGTTCTTTATGGCACTGGCGGGTGTGCTTAACCGTTATGTGCTGCGTGATACCATCTATTTCTTCCAGGAACGTATTCTACCCGGTTTAATGAACCGTTACGAAAAACTCCTGCGTTGGATATTGAAAGGAACAAGACCGGCATGGGCATTGGTATCGCTGTTCCTGTTGTTCCCGATCTCTGTTGCATTACTGCTGGCAAGAGGTAACTCTTCTACCTTCTTCCCAAGCGGCGATCCCAACTTCATCTATGTGTATTTGAAATTACCTGTTGGTACAGATGTTAAGTATACCGATTCAGTAACAACATTGCTGGAGAAGAAAGTGTACAAAATTCTGGAGAAAGAAAAACCAGGTGAAGAAGGTTCAATTGTTGAAAGTATTATTACCAACGTGGCGGTAAGTGCAAACAACCCACGTGATAATAACCGCAGTACACAAGCTAATCTTGGACGTATACAGGTATCGTTTGTGGAATACGAAAAACGTCATGGCAAATCAACCAAGTTATATATTGACGAAATACGCCGCAGCATTAAAGGAATACCCGGTGCCGCTATCAGTGTAGAACAGGAAGATGGTGGTCCGCCCACAGACCCTCCCGTGAACATTGAAGTAGTTGGTGACAACTTCAACAATATTGCGAAGGTTGCAACAGAATTGTACAACTATCTCGATACAAACCATGTAGAAGGTATTGATAACCTGCAGCTCGATGTTGACTTAAACAATCCGGAAATTACTGTGCATGTTGATCGTGAGCGTGCATTGATTGAAGGTGTAAGTACAGCACAGGTAGGTATGGAATTACGTACAGCCTTGTTTGGTAAAGAAGTGAGCAAGCTGAAAGAAGGTGAAGATGAATACAAAATTCAGTTGCGCTACAGCGAACTTGAACGTAACAACATTGGCGACCTGATGAATATGAAGATCACGTTCCGTGATTTTAACACCGGCCAGATCAAGCAGGTGCCCATCAACGCTATTGCAAGCTTCGATTATACCAGCAGCAGCGGTGGTGTAAAAAGAAAAAACATGAAGCGAACCATTCAGCTGCAATCGAACATTGCTGATCCTACACAGGCAGCAGCAATTA
This sequence comes from Chitinophagaceae bacterium, assembly GCA_009996555.1. GTDB lineage: Bacteria > Bacteroidota > Bacteroidia > Chitinophagales > Chitinophagaceae > Lacibacter. Next base: position 1,985 of record JAACZX010000021.1, read on the forward strand.
ATGCGCAACTGAAAACAAAGATCGACGACTTTAAAAATAAAGTACGTATTCCTGAAGATGTAACCATCCGCCAGAGCGGACAAAGTGAACAGGAAGCAGAAACCAATGCGTTTCTTGGTACTGCATTGGTGATTGCAATCGGGTTAATCTTCCTGATACTTGTATTACAGTTTAACAGCTTAAGTAAACCATTCATTGTAATTACCGAAATCTTCTTCAGCATTATTGGTGTATTGTTGGGTTATGCATTAACCGGTAAAACAATTGCTACCATCATGTTGGGTGTAGGTGTGATTGGTTTGGCTGGTATTGTGATCAAGAACGGCATCCTCTTGATTGAGTTTACCGATGAGTTGCGCCAGCGTGGTTACAAAACACGTGAAGCAGCTATCCAGGCAGGTAAGATCAGAATCATTCCTGTATTGCTTACAGCATTGGCAACCATGCTTGGTTTGTTACCGCTGGCTGTTGGTTTCAACATTGATTTTGTATCGTTCTTCCAGCATCTTAATCCAAAGATCTTCTTTGGTGGTGACAGTGTAGTGTTCTGGGGACCATTGAGCTGGACGATCATTTATGGTTTGATCTTCGCTTTCTTCTTAACATTGATCATGGTGCCAAGTATGTACATCATTTCTGAACGTTTAAGAAGACCAATGGAACAATTCTACGGTACGAAATACATAGCGTTACTTGGTTTCCTCGGTCCGTTCTTCTTCATCTTTGTAGGTATTATGTACCTCGGAAGAGCAATACAAGGAAAGAAAGTATGGCTTGGTAAGCAACGTAAAACTGTTCCTGCTAAAATATAATTGATAGCATCACCTGCTAACAAAACCCTCTCAAAACCGAGAGGGTTTTTCTTTTGCGTTTAACAAAATAATTCAACGGCTATATTCGTCTTAAAAGTAATTTCACAAAAAAATTATCATCATGGCACAGGCACACGAAATTGATTACCGTATTGTAGGTGAAGAAATGCAGTACGTAGAAATTGAACTTGATCCCAACGAAACAGCTGTAGCTGAAGCGGGCAGTTTTATGTTGATGGATGAAGGCGTACAAATGCAAACTATTTTTGGCGATGGCAGCGCCAATGCACCAACCGGTGTATTAGGAAAATTGTTCAGCGCAGGTAAACGTTTGCTCACCGGCGAAAGTTTATTTATGACGGCGTATACCAATGTTGCACATGGTAAGAAGCGTGTGAGTTTTGCATCGCCTTATCCCGGCAAAATCATTCCGCTCGATCTGCTGCGCTTAGGTGGTCCTGTTGTTTGCCAGAAAGATGCCTTTCTCTGTGCAGCAAAAGGAGTAAGCGTTGGTATTGCACTGCAACGCAAACTCGGTACCGGTTTATTTGGTGGCGAAGGTTTTATTATGCAGAAACTGGAAGGTGATGGAATGGCGTTTGTGCATGCAGGCGGTCATGTGTTTGAGCGTGAACTGCAGCCCGGCGAATTAGTAAAGATCGATACAGGTTGCGTTGTTGCTTACACACACACGATTGATTTTGACATACAGTTTGTAGGCGGTATTAAGAACAGCATTTTTGGTGGCGAAGGCTTATTCTTTGCAACACTACGTGGCCCCGGCAAAGTATGGATCCAAACGTTACCTATATCACGTTTAGCAAGCCGCATTCTTTCGTATGGCACAACCAACCGTAAAGAAGAAGGAAGCCTGTTGGGAGGTTTGGGTAATTTGCTGGATGGTGATGGAAGATAAAGTAACTCCTGATACTTGTCAAACTGACGCAGGATAGATATTTTCAACATCGGCCCTAAAGCCAGGCAGATCTACCGTATCTCAGGATAACAAAAAACAAAAGCCGGAAAAGTTTTTCCGGCTTTTGTTTGGAAATTAAAAATCTTCCATCGTATATTTGCGATATAAGTTAAAAGACGATACAGTTCGTCTTTTTCTTTCACCTGATTCATCGTAAAAAAACGATAATAAAAATGGCGGTTCATAAAAAAGAAGAGTTTAGTGTAAAAGAGCAAAACCTGGCTGCATTTGCAAAAGCAATCAGCCACCCGGCACGTATTGCCATTTTAAGTGTGTTGGCAAAACGCAACCAATGCATCTGCGGCGAAATTGTAGAAGTGTTGCCATTGGCGCAAAGCACGGTTAGTCAGCATTTGAAAGAATTAAAAAATGCTGGACTCATAGACGGTGAAACCGACGGCCCCCGCAGCTGCTACTGCATTAACTGGAAAGCATTCGAAAAATTTAATACCGACTTCAATTCGCTTTTTGAAAAACTGAAAGAAGCGAATGCTAAGTGCTGTTAATCATTCAACCTTCATCATTTAAAACAAACAACATGACAAACGACTTGCAACTGAAAGAAATTGTAAAGCAGAAGTACAGTGAAATTGCTATGCAGGACAAGGAAACCAATCAATCATCATGCTGCGGTGCTGGTGGCTGTTCTACAGAAGTATATAATATTATGAGTGATGATTATGCCAATTTGAAAGGTTACAACCCCGATGCTGATCTTGGTTTAGGCTGTGGTTTACCAACACAGTTTGCAAAAATAAAACCGGGCGATACGGTGATTGATCTGGGCAGCGGTGCGGGTAATGATTGCTTTGTTGCAAGAGCTGAAGTTGGTGCAAACGGCAAAGTGATTGGTATTGATTTTACACCTGCCATGATCGACAAAGCAAGAGCCAATGCAGAAAAGCTCGGCTTTAATAATGTGGAGTTTCGCCAAGGCGATATTGAACACATGCCTGTTACAGCAAACACTGCAGATGTAATTGTAAGTAACTGTGTGCTGAATCTTGTACCCAATAAAGACGGTGTGTTTAAAGAAATGTTGCGTGTGCTGAAAGCAGGTGGACACTTCAGTATATCAGATGTGGTGTTAGTTGGAGCATTACCTGATGCCCTACGTAAAGATGCAGAAATGTATGCTGGCTGTGTGGCAGGTGCCATTCAGAAAGAAGTATACCTGGAACTGATTGCACAAAACGGTTTTACCAATATCACTGTTCAAAAAGAAAAAGCAATTGTAATACCTGATGATATTTTGAGCAACTACTTAAATGCAGAGCAACTGGCCTCGTTTAAAAATGGAACAACCGGTATTTTCTCCATCACAGTGTATGCACAAAAGCCTGCTTGTTGTGCACCCGGCAGCGGTTGCTGTTAATTCTTTTTTTCACATATAAACCTTAGCGTCATGAACACAAATCAAAATGATCCCGGCTGCTGCGGCGGCGGATGTTGTTAAAAACAAAACGGAGCGCCTGCAGTGCTCCGTTTTCAATTGATATCATTTGCAAAAACTAAAAAGTAGATCGTACTGCTCCCCCATCAACCATTATTGTTTGCCCGGTAACAAACCCACTTTGCTTACTCAATAACCACACAGCAAGTGCTGCAAATTCATCCGGGTTACCAAGCCTTCCAACAGGTATTTGCTGTATGGCTGACTGCTTTACTTCATCAAACGGCAAACCTGTCTGCTCACTTTTTTTATGATATAACCTGTCAACTGCAGGTGTATTATGGCTACCGGGGCCAAGTATATTCAACGTAACACCACTCTTTGCAATTTCCTGGCTTAATGTTTTTACAAATCCAACAACTGCTAACCGAAGCGATGTACTTAACACCAAATTTTCAATCGGTTGTTTTACACTTGAACTTTCGATGTACACAATGCGGCCATAACCTGCATTGATCATTTCAGGAACAAAAGCCTGTGTTAATTCTACTTTCCAGCGAAGCAGTTTTGTATAAGCATCATCCCAATCTGTTAATGTAGTTTCCAATACAGTTTTAGCAGGCGGGCCTCCTGCGTTCACTAATATGCCATGCAATGATCTGCCTGCAACACTCTGCTTTAATTGTTCAATGGTGAATGATTGTGTAATATCACCAACCACCACTTCAGCGTTGCGGTGTGCATCGTATAATTCATGTAACTGCTCCCTGCCTCTTGCCACTGCAATTACTGCGGCACCTTCTTCAAGCAGTTTTTTTGCTACAGCTTGTCCAAAACCACTGGTAGCTCCTCCTACAATAAAAAGCTGATCTGTTAATTCAAGATTCATAGTATAATTGTTTCAAACTTTATGTTACTGCAGTTCATTAAGGCATCCTGTTTGCATGGCGGCTTACCAGCAACCATCCGTTCTGCCGTTTTGCATACACTTTGGTATAAAGCAATGATACATCAAGCGGCTTACCATCCATGATGATGCTGAAAATGCCTTTACCATTTACAATTACAAAACCCTTGTACACTCTTGCCTGCGCTTCACTTACTACGATCTTAGTCATGGTAAGCTTTCCTGAACGGATATCTTCAATCACTTCTTTTTTATTTTCCACCCATCCGTTTGAATGAATATACTGCAAACGTTCATCAAGAATATTTGCAAGTGAATCAAGTCGCTTGTTCACCATCCAACGGAATTTTGTTTCATGCAGCCTCAGCACAAATTTTTCCGTTGCCGATTCTTCTTTTGTTTTTTGTGCCGTTGCAGCGCTTGCTGCTGTTAACAGCAGCAAGAAAAGAAAATGTTTCATGTAGTGAAGTTAATGAGAAGAAAACAAAAAAGCCCTTCGCAAGCGAAGGGCCGTATCTATTTAATGAATAAGCTTTACGCTTCCATGTATGCTTCGATCTCTTTTTGCAGCGCTTCAAAAATTTCATCGATGCTGCCTTCGCCTTTCACTTCAGCAAACTTATCGAACTGCTTATAGTATTCGGCAACCACAGAAGTTTTGTTACGGTACTCTGTAATGCGTGCACGGATCACTTCTTCATTGGTATCATCGCTGCGTCCGCTGGTTAAACCACGGTTAAGCAAACGTTTTACCAACTCTTCTTCTGTTACCAGTAAAGCGATCATGGCAGAAATTTCAGTGCCCTTCAGCTTCAGCAATTTATCCAATGCTTCTGCCTGCGCTACTGTGCGTGGAAACCCATCAAACAAAAAGCCTTTTGCCTGCGGGTTGGCATCAAGTGCTGAACTGATCATACCAATCACTACTTCATCGGGCACCAGCTGACCTTTATCCATCAGCTTTTTCGCCTCCAGTCCAAGCGGTGTTTGCCCGGCAATTTCGCTGCGGAGCAAATCGCCCGTACTCAAATGCTTCAGACTATATTTTGCAATTAGTTTTTCTGACTGGGTTCCTTTACCGCTGCCCGGAGGGCCAAATAAAATCAAATTAAACATAATGTAGTTCTGTCTTGATGAAGTTGTAAATATAGTCAGCCTCGTTTAAAAAATCTCCAATCTCAACCTTTTTTGCATGCAATTTGTATAATAAAAGAGTTGTTAAGATAAAAACAACGTCGTTTAACTGACATCCGTCAGCTCCTGTCCTTTCGTACTTTTAGCAAATAAAGCAATGATCATGAAGCAACTACTGATAATGTTGACGCTAATGCAACTTACATTTGTTAGCTGTGAAGGACAAACAGCTACCCCAAAAGAAAAAAAGAATACTATGAGCGAAACAAAGAAAAATCCGGTTTATTCTAAAAGCGATTCGTCGAAAGTAAACCTGAGTGAAGAAGAATGGAAAAAGATCCTGCCCTCTGATGTGTATTATATTGCAAGGCAAAAAGGTACGGAACGTCCCTGGACAAGCAAGTTTGAAAAATTTGATGAAGTGGGCACTTATTTCTGTGCAGCCTGCGGCAACGCTTTGTTCAAAAGCGATACAAAGTTTGAAAGCGGTTGTGGCTGGCCCAGCTTTTATGAGCCCATCAGCAAAGGATCGATCATTTACACTCCCGATAACAGCCACGGTATGCAACGTACCGAAGTACAATGCGGCAGGTGCAAAGCACATTTAGGGCATGTGTTTGAAGATGGTCCGCCGCCAACAGGCTTACGTTACTGTATTAACGGCGTTATCCTAGATTTTGAAAAAGCAAAAGAAACCGAGAAGAAGTATAACGAAAATAAAGGTTAACAAGACGAACATTTTCATTTAAAACCCAAAGGCGAATCAATAACGATTCGCCTTTGGGTTTTTATAAATAAGTAGGATCAATGATCATTATCCAGTAATGTTTTGAAAAGGTTAGGCCGGCTTATTTCCATATCACTTAATTCCATCAATTGCCTTAGTGCTGAGGATGATCTCGATCAATGAAAAAACAAGCGATGTAACCAGGCTCAGCAAGCTTAATGCAAATACCCATTTGGCAGCTGAATCATACTCACGGAAAATAAGAAACATACAGATTACACAAAGTAAAAAACTTAAAATGCCCAATGCCTGCATATTCCTGATGTAACTGATCCTTACACGCAGGTTAGTGATCTGTTTATGCAGTTGCACCTGCTGCTCTCCTTTCACATATTCATCGTGCAGTTTACGCACCAATGCAGCAATGGCAAGAAAACGATTGGTATAAGCCAGCATTAACAATGTAATGGCAGGGAACAACAGTGCGGGTGTGGTTATGGATAATGCATTCATAACTTAAAAGTAATCAAACAAAAGAAAAGCTGCAGAATTCTGCAGCTTTCTTCAATTCTATTTTTAAAACAACCAAAAAAGTTATTGTATCACTACAGGCATATCTACTTCTACATCTGTTTCGCCTTTTGTTACCAGATCGCCTGCAGCTTTTACACCCGGCTTATGCTTCAGTGTAATTTTTAATGTACCTGTACTTGCTGCTGCTGTAGTAAACGATGCAGTAGTGCCCAACGGTAAACCATTACCATCTGTATTAAAGCCAGCTACGGTTAAGTTTGCACCACCGCTTACCGCATAATACACCTGATGATCGGTGCCTTCGGTTACTACTTCAGGAGTAATATCTTCGGCAGGTGTTACACTTTCGTTCAAAAACTGTACAGAACAATTATAAATTTTTGAAGGAGCAAGTGTAATTGTTTGAATAACCGGTGCATTACCGCCCACGCCATCAACATCTTTCCAGGAATAAACCAATGCACTGCCGCCACCTACCGGTGTTAAGGTGAGTTTTACAGTAGTGATCAGCTCTTCTTCGTTTTCTTCTCCTGTGTTTTTCTTTTTGCAGCCAGCCAGGATCAGCCCACCCAACATTACCACTGCAACTAATTTCATGTGCTTCATTTTCATAAATTTTGATTTAGTGTTTGCTTTTTACGATTTATGCTTGTGCTTCAGTTCAAATGGAATGCGCACACGTAACGAAATATTTCTTCCCATTTCATCGCTGAAATAACGGAACGAATTCATGTAATCCCTGTATGCTTTATTCATAAGATTGGTTACTGATAAAATAAAGCTCACATTGTTATGTTTCCATTTCAGCTTTGTTCCTGCTTCAATACCAATTAACAAATAAGCCGGTGGAGGATTGAGGTAATCAGATTGTTTTACTGTGGTACCGGGCACTTCAATGTTACCTGTTGATGGCACACGTGTTTGCTGCAAAACCCATGTACTGTTGATACCGAAATAAGTATCATTCAACTTGCGTGCATTGCCCAAACTATATTCAACAGCTGCTTCATATCGATCGGCAGGCATTTGAATAAGCCACTGCTTATTTGTTTTATCCCAAGCCCGCAACAATGATGCCTTAACGGTTGAGCTGAAATGTGCATCAAAATTATACGCAGCAGAAAAATCAAATCCACTCAGCCTTGCATTGGTTTGTGTATAACGAAAGGCAGGAAATGCACCACGAATAGTTAACTCCGGAGGAAATGTTGGTTCAAGAAAAATAAATCCGTTGATCTCTTTATGATATACACCTGCATCAATATCCCAGTTTGTATTGTTGAAAACAATATTCAATGCAAGATTATTTGCACGCTCCGGTTGCAACGCTGCATTCCCTTTTTCAATACGTGCTGCACCATGGTGCAAACCATCGGCATACAATTCATTTACCTGTGGTGCCCGCCATGCAGTAGATGCATTGAACAACAAGCGTAATGCCGTAGTAAAACGGTAAGTGAAACCAATGTTGCCGGAAATGTTATTGAATACACGATCAGGATAATCCCGCACATTACCATTATCGCTGGTATTGTAAATAGATTTCCGGTCGAACCGAACGCCTGCTTCCAGATCAAGTTTATTCTTTGTCCATTTTTCAATTGCAAAAATGCCTGCATTGGTTGATTGATAATTGGGAATAAACAACCTGCGTTCGTAGCTGTTGTTCTGGTACATAAATGAACCGCCAATGGTACCACGAAAATCGCCTGTGTTAAAATGATCCCATACCAACTCGGTTAAACCTGTTGCAATACTAAGATCAAGCTGCGGTGCATTGCTGCTGCTGGCAAAACGTTTCTGATCATACTCCTGCCTGTTATTATACTGGCCCGATACAACAAGATTTAAACGGCCGATATTACCTGTGTTTTTCCAGGCTTTCAGTTTCAGTAACTGGTGTTGAATATCCTGGTAAGGTCTGTCGATATTGTAAGAGAACGCAACGTTCTTAATATAGTCCGGAGGATCTTTTGCAAGAATTGCATTCCACAGGTCGGTTACATTACCAATATGCGAACCTGCAAATATGCCCAGCTTTGTATTGAACTGCGAATAGAATATTTCTGCTCCACGGTCTTGTTTCTTCCATCCTGCAGCTGCAGAAAAATTATATTCTTCGTTAGCCGAATTAGCTAACCAGTAACCTGGCGTGCGTGCATAACCACCACGTTTTACAGTGCCTTGCACACGCCAGCTGAATGCAGGCTTTTTTGCACTGTTACCTTCAAGCATAGCCGATAATACACCCATCCTGTTATTGCTGAAAAGTGCAGTGTTTACCTCTCCTCCTATGCCCGGATCATGACGTAACAATTTGGGTTCAACCAACACCACACCTGCAATTGCATCGGCACCATAACGTATAGCAGATGCCCCTTTAATTACTGAAATACGATTGGCAATGAAAGGATCAATTTCAGGCGCATGTTCATTTCCCCACTGCTGGCCTTCCTGCCGTACACCATTGTTGAGGATGAGTACACGGTTACTGTGCAACCCATGAATTACGGGTTTGTAAATATTAGAACCTGTTTGTAACACACTCACCCCACTTACTTTTTTAATGGATTCTGCAAGGCTCAGTCCCCTGGTAGATTCAAGTGCTTTTCCTTTTATTTCAGATGCTGCATTATTTGTTGTTTTGCCCTGCACCACCACTTCCTGCAACTCGGTAACTGCATGCGACAGATCAATATCTGTTTCAAGATCGGTTTTGAGATGAATATGTTTTTCGGAAGTAATACAACCGGCATGCGATACAATCAATGTGTACACGCCTGAACAAAGACCTTTAAACGAGTAAAAGCCATCTTTATCCGTTGTTTGCATCAGCTTCAGTTCACGGATCAATACCACTGCATCAGCTAAATGCTCTTTGGTATCGGCATCGTTAACATGACCAGTGAGTGCAAGCGTACACTGAGCAGCGACCGTGTTCAGAAAAAGAAGAAACAACAGCAAAAAGGCGGTTCTGATAATTTGAAACATCGTTGCAAATTTGCAACAAAGTTTCAAATTTCAAAAACTTTTTTCTTTCCGTTCATAAAAAATCCCGCCATTTGGCGGGATTACTCTGCTTTATTACGACGAAAAAAGAAACTAAGTTATGTTCTCAATTATACCTGCAATGCCCTGGCCACCACCAACGCACGCTGTTACAATACCATATTTTTTGCTGAGACGCTTCATATCGTTCGTAATCTGGATGGTGAGTTTAGCACCTGTGCAACCTAATGGATGACCTAATGCAATTGCACCACCATTGATATTCACAATTTCCGGATTAAGATTCAACTGACGGATAACAGCCAATGCCTGCGATGCAAATGCTTCATTCAGTTCTATCAGATCAATATCATTTAAACTCATGTTGGCCTGTTTCAGTACTTTGGGTACTGCTTCCACAGGGCCAATACCCATAATGCGTGGATGCACACCTGCTGAAGCACAGTTTACCAAACGGGCAATTGGTTTTAAACCCAGCTGATTCACCAAACGTTCACTCATCACCAATACAAAGGCAGCACCATCGCTTGTTTGCGATGAATTACCGGCTGTAACCGTTCCATTCACGGCAAAAGCAGGTTTCAGCTTTGCCAGCGATTCTACATTGGTATCAGCACGCACACCTTCATCGGTATCAACTATATAATTTCTTGTTTGCTTTTTGCCTTTTTCATTGAGGTAAACTTCTTCAACCGTGATCGGCAAAATGCCCGGTTTAAAATAACCATTCTCAATGGCCGCTTTTGCTTTCATGTGGCTGTTGAAAGCAAACTGATCCTGGTCTTCACGACTTACATTGTATTCTTTGGCAACAGCCTCAGCGGTTAAGCCCATGCTCAAATAATAATCGGGTTCATCTTTGGCAATGGAATAAGCAGGTACTGTTTTCCAACCGGCAGTTGGTACAAGACTCATACTTTCTGTACCGCCGGCAATAATACATTCGGCCATACCCATGCGGATCTTTGATGTAGCTATGGCAATTGTTTCCAATCCACTGGCGCAGTAACGGTTCACCGTCATACCCGGTGCATGAAAACCAACTGCACGTGCTGCAATAATGCGGCCTACCTGTAAACCTTGTTCGGCCTCGGGCACAGCGTTCCCCACAATTACATCATCCACCAGTTTGGGATCAAGTTGCGGTACACTGGCGAGCAACCCTTTGATCACATCAATCGCCAAATCATCGGGACGTGTAAAGC
>JAACZX010000592.1 GCA_009996555.1 Chitinophagaceae bacterium
CATTTCGTCTTCACTCAATGTGGCACAAAATTATTCAATGATCGTTCAGGGTTTATTGGTTCAACATCAGCGGCATTACCAGCATCAGTACATCTTCACCTTCGTTTTGTTCTGTTGGCTTAATAAGACCAGCTTTTGTTGCTGTGCTCAGTTCCATTTTCACTTCGTCTGTTTCAACAGCATTAAGCATTTCAACAAGGAACTTTGCATTGAAAGCAATTTGCATGTCTTCGCCATCATATTGGCATTTCATACGCTCGTTTCCTTCAAAACTGAAATCAACATCCTGTGCTGCCAGTTGTAGTTGGCTGCCACTGATGCTTAATACAACCTGGTTTGTGCTTTTGTTACTGAACACGCTTACACGACGCAATGCACCAGCCAATTCATTACGGCCTGCAATCATGCTGTAAGGATTATCAGCAGGGATCACCACCTTATAATCAGGGAAACGGGCATCGATCAAACGACACACAAGCTCCGTTGTTCCATGCATTACAAACAGGTGATTGCTGTTGTAAGAGATAGTGATCTCATCTTCATTACCCGGCAATGCTGTTTTTAATAAGTTCAATGGTTTTTTGGGAACGATGAAGTTTTCGCTTTTGGGGCAGCTTACATCGGTACGCTTGTAACGTACCAGGCGGTGTGCATCTGTTGCAACAAAGGTCAAGCCCTTTTTATCCAGTTCAAAATACACACCCGTCATTGCAGGACGCAGATCATCGTTACTTACAGCAAACAAGGTTTTGTTGATAGCTGTTACCAAAGCCGATGAAGTGGTGGTAAAAGAAGTGGTATCATCTGCCACCGGTTCTTTGGGGAAGTTATCAGGGTTTTCGCCCATCACTTTATACTTACCACTATCGCTGGTAATTTCAATACCAAAGTTTTTATCAATATTAAACGTAAGTGGCTGATCAGGCAGGTTCTTCAGTGTATCCATCAGGATGCGGGCCGGAATACACACTCTTCCATTGTCTTTCGCCTCAATATCCATGTGGATCTTCATTACTGTTTCAAGATCCGTAGCAACTACAGTGAGTTTATTTTTATTGATCTCAAACAAAAAATCTTCAAGAATGGGTAACACGGTGTTGGCATTAATTACACCATTGATCTGCTGCAGCTGTTTCAGTAAAGCCGAAGACGAAACGATAAACTTCATAACGCTGTTCTGTATTTAATAACGTGGAAGGTAGTGAATAATTAGCTGTTAAGCCTGCAAGATAAGGGTTAAATTATCAACTTCGTTTTGCACAACAAAACGGGGCATTGGCTTGAAAAACAGGAATATATCCCTCAATTTTGCAGGCAGATCATTTGTGCTGTATATGCGGCATGAGCGTCTGGCATCAAAAACGATCAACTGTTCGTTTTTGGTTATTCTTGCCCTACATTTGCGCTTTTAAAAAAACAGGTATGAAGCTTTCTCAACTTTCTGAAACGCTGGTTGGTTCTGAAATTGTAAAACTGGGTAACCAGATCAAAGAACGTATCCGCAACGGCGAACGCATTTACAATTTTACCATCGGCGATTTCGACAGCTCGATCTTTCCTATTCCGCAGGAACTGGAAAACGAGATCATTCATGAGTATAAGCAGCATCATACCACTTACCCGGCAGCAGAAGGTATCCTGGAACTTCGCCAAAGTGTGTTACAGTTTTTAAAAGAACGTGAAGGATTAGAATATGGGGTGAATGAAATTCAGATCGCTTCAGGTGGTCGTCCGCTTATTTATGCCATCTTCCGTGCTATTGTTGATAAAGGCGATAAAGTGATCTATGCCGCCCCCTCATGGAACAATAATCATTATACACATTTTAACGAAGGGCAGCATGTGGTGATTGAAGCAACACCTGAAAACAATTTCATGCCTACGGCTGCTGATATTGCTGCGCATATTAAAGGTGCTGCATTGCTGTGTTTGTGTACACCGCAAAACCCAACCGGCACCATGATCCCCAGAGCAGAGCTGGAAAAGATCTGCGATATGATACTGGAAGAAAACAAACGCCGTGCTGAGGATGAAAAGAAACTGTACCTCATGTTCGACCAGATGTACTGGACGTTGACGTTTGGTGATAATGTACACGACAACCCGGTAACGCTTCGCCCGGAAATGAAAGCGTACACTGTTTTTGTAGATGGCATCAGTAAAGCATTTGCTGCAACAGGTGTGCGTGTGGGCTGGAGTGTGGGCCCTGATTATCTTATCAGCAAGATCAAAGCTATTCTTTCGCACGTGGGTGCATGGGCACCAATGGCCGAACAAAAAGCAACAGCAGCTTATTTGCAACAAAAGGAAAATATTGACCGGTACTTAACACAGTTCAAAGAAGAAATTCATTACCGTCTTTCAGAAATATCAAACGGATTTCTGCAGCTGAAGAGTGAAGGGTTTGCTGTGGATGTGGTGGCACCGCAGGGCGCTATTTATCTTACGATAAAAGTTGATCTGAAAGGAAAGAAAACAGCAGCCGGAACAATTTTAGAAACACAAAGCGATGTGACCAATTATGTATTGGCAGAAGCAAAACTTGCAATCGTTCCTTTCTTGGCTTTTGGTGCAGGAAAAGAATCGCCCTGGTATCGTTTAAGTGTGGGCACCTGCCGCAAGGAAGAGATTCCTGAGTTTTTAGGAAAGCTTAAAGAGGCGATGCAGAAACTGAGTTAAAACATAAAAGAAAGGAGCGTTGTTAACAACGCTCCTTTCTTTTTAAGTATGGCCTTACATCACCTCAATTTCGGAACCTAACCAACTTCTTATCATCTGCAACCAGTAATGTACCTTCCTGTACAACCTCCACAGCGGTACGGCTGCAACATTCAAAGGAACAGAATTTTTTCACCAGCAAGTACTGCAATGCACCATCCTTTACTTGTAAAGCCATTGTATCGGACGTAGCAAGGCAGACCAATTCTTTTTTACTATTATCAACATAAAATGCAGCTTGCTGGTAGGGCGAGTTTTGTTTAAAGTACAGCTTAATATCAGCAGGGGTTAAGGAGGCGTTTGACCCAAATAAAAGATCAGCTCCGGTTTTCTTATCTGCAATTGTAAAATGCATTTTACTCCAGAATGCGACACAGCGAATATCGCCGCAGGCGGGCTCATTCTTACAAACATAGCCTTGCTCCGATTTCTTGGTACACGAAAGCGAAAGGCCAATAACGGTGAATACGACAAGTAATGTGTGTTTCATACCGGGTTGACCACAAACAAACTATTTTCGTTGCATGAATATTGAAACCATTCGTGACTATTGCCTGAGTAAACCTGCTGCAGAAGAAACGCTGCCCTTTGGTCCGGATGTAATTGTGTTTAAAGTCAACAACAAAGTATTTCTGTTGCTCCCGCTCGATACAGAAGAGCTCCGCTTCAACGTAAAATGTGATCCTGATCTTGCCATTGAACTGAGGGAGCAATACAGCTGTGTATTACCCGGCTGGCACATGAACAAGAAACATTGGAACACAATTGTTGTTGATGGAACAGTTCCGTCAAAACTTATTCGTGAGTGGATCGATCATTCTTATGAGTTGGTGAAAGGGAAGAAGAAATAGGCGAAAAAGACTTTAATTGTACTTCCCTTACTATTTTATTAAACAGTTTTTTATTTCTTGCAATTGCAATAGCCCAGTTTACAACGCCAAGAATAAAAAAAGCAATAAGACCACCTTGGAGGCTACGCATTTCCAATGAAACAAGAAGAGCAAAACAAATGCTAAAGAGAAATAAGTATGCAAAACGAACTTCATAAATCAAGCAACTTCTTTTGACATCCATCTTAAATATGCCGTAATCAACAGGCATAAAAACATTAGTTTTTTCTGTAAATAAAAATGATTTATCGAACCGCAAAGTTGAATAGCTGATACTTAAACGTAAATCCTTATTACGTTCTAATAAACATTTTTGAATAATCTTGAACACTTGTTCAGGATTGTCATGCTTTGACATATCAACCCTTTGCTCATAAGTATATTTGATTGGAAATATCATAAATGACTTCTCCATAGCATTTGCACAAATATTAAGAATATGTTCAACAGCTTACCATTACTCGACTAAACAACCGGCAATTTATATCCATTATGATATTCGTTCAATAAGTATTGCTTATTAACGGCTTCATCCGTAAACGCTCCTTTTGCTTTATTCCACAGTAATTTTTTTCCGCTTCTGAAAGAGATATTGCCCATTTGTGCTACAGTTGCTACATGCGCCCCATCCTGTACAGAGCAATTCAACTCTTCTGCCTTGCGTGATTTTACAGCATCAATAAAGTTTATAAAATGTTTATTCAATCCATTATCAGAAGATTTCTGAAACGGCATGATCACTTTGTTTTTACTCTGGCGTTCTTCAATTACTTCCCAGCCACCACGGTTTAAAATAAGTGTTCCGTTATTGCCAATGAACGCAATGCCATGATCTCTTCCGTACGAACCATTATCAATGCCCATAGCAGAATCCCACACGAGGTTGAA
>JAACZX010000593.1 GCA_009996555.1 Chitinophagaceae bacterium
TGTTCTCCCTGATATCGTCGTTGTCTTCAATTAACAGAATTTTTTTCATCTGCAGATTTTAATTATGGTTAAACTATGCTGTGCGAAATTACTTTTGTTTTTGAAAGCTTACAGTAAACTCGGTGCCTTTATCGGTTTCACTTTTACAGGAAATGGTTCCGTTCATCAGCTCGGCATATTTTGCCACAATATGCAACCCCAGCCCGGTTCCCTGTATATTAATGGCATTTGCTGCACGGAAAAAACGTTCAAACAAATGTTCCTGGTCTTCTTTTGATATACCAATACCGCTATCGCCGATCTTTAATTCAATACCCTCGTCTGTTACACTGGTACGGATATTTATCTCAGAATCTTCCGGCGAAAACTTGATGGCATTTGTGAGCAAATTCAAACTGATGTGTTTGAACATGCCGGGGTCAAGTTCCACGTTTGTGTCACCTTCGTGTACATATTTTATTCGCTGCCCTTTCTTGCAGATGTTCTGCATTTCCACCATTGTTTCCGTCATGTTCTTTTTAATATCAAACAAACTGAAACGAGCCTGTATCTTCCCTTCTTCAATTTTACCCACATTCAGGAAGTCATTAAGAATATCGGTGAGCAGGTTTACCGAAGAAATAATACGCTGAATATGTTTATCCCTCTTGGGTTGGTCTTCTGTACTGGTGTATTTCTGCAACAGGTAAACAGACGAAAGAACGGTACTCAACGGTGTGCGGAACTCATGCGATGCCACCGATACAAATCTGGACTTGAGTTCACCCAATTCTTTTTCTTTGCTGAGTGCGGCCATCAGCTCCCTGTCCTTTTCTTCAGTTTCCTGTATCTGCTCGTTCAGTTTCTCCACCGTATCTCTCAACGATACTGTTCGGTCTTCTACTTTTTTCTCCAGCTCTTCATTCAGCTGCACCAACGCCTGTTCCGCTTTTTTGCGCAAGGTGATGTCGTTTACAAACGCCACAACAAATTTCTGCTCATCGATATGGTAATTCCCAAGGCTGATCTCCACCGGAAACTCAGAGCCATCTTTTTTTACCGCATAAAGATCAAGGCCAATACCCATGGGCCGGCTCTTGGGGTCGTGCATGTAGCCATTGCGGTGCCCTTCGTGCCGGTGTTGAAAACGGGCAGGTATGAGCATTTCAATTTTTTTACCCAGCAGCTCTTCATTATCGGCGTAGCCAAACTGCTGCAGCCCAAACGAGTTGATCGTTGTTATTTCTGCAGCGGTGTTCACTACAATTATTCCAATACTGGCATGATCAAATAAAGTCTGAAATAGTTTAGAATCTGCGTAGGACTGCATGGGCGAAAGAAGAATTGATGCGTTATACGGCCTTTCTTTACTTGTTTTTTTTGCGCTGTAAAGTTACGATTTATAGGCCGGTAAAATAAGAGATATTCCTGTTTTCTTTCTTGCAGGAGATGATTAATTTAGAAGAAAATCACCAGCTTGATACAACGTGCTTTCAAAGACCCCGGGTTTTGGTTCCTGTTGCTTATGAACGGATACCTTATTTACTATTATCTTCAGCAACCCGGCGAATTCAATACTATTGTATGGATTTATTGGCTGCAAAGCGTGCTTATTGGCCTGTTCAACTTTTTCGATCTTCTCAGCATTTCAAATCCTGATGAAACCAGCCTGAGCATTAACAAACAACCGGTCAATAAAGGGAATATGGGCTGTGCTGCCTGGTTCTTTCTTTTTCATTACGGTTTCTTTCATTTTGTATATGCCATTTTTTTACTGGTGGGCAACAGCAAAGGAACAAACGGACAACTGTTGTTAATATCTGCAGGTATTTTTATACTTGAAAGTACCATGCAGTTTATCCGCAGGCGGCCGGCACTGAAAAATGAAAAAGTAAACGTGGGCAAAATGTTTTTTACACCTTATCTCCGCATTGTGCCCATGCACCTGATGATACTGGTGCCTTCTTTTTTTGGCATCACTGCAAGTGTTGTGTTTCTTGTACTCAAAACAATTGCAGATGCAGGAATGTACCTGCTCACCACCCAAAAAGATTTTTCCCTGCTGAAATCTTTAAGCCGATAACGTAAACTTGCAAAAAAGAACAGAAGAATATGTCAACCGAAATAAAATGCCCCAACTGTGGTCATGAGTTTGAACCTACTGACAGCATCCGTGAGGAAGTGCAGAAAGAACTGCGTACAAAAATGACCGAATGGCAAAAACAGCAGCAGCAAAAGTTTGATGTGCAGCTGCAGGAAGAAAAAAAGAAAACGCAAAAGGAAACCGAAGAGCTCATACGCAAAAACATTGTATCCGATTTTGAAAACAAGCTTCGCCTGCTGGAGCAGAATAATAAAGACAATGAAGAAAAACTGAAAGAAGCACGGCAGCAACAGGTTGAACTGTTAAAGCGGGAACAGGAGCTGAAAAATAAAGAAGCCGAACTGGAATTATCTGTACAGAAAAAACTGCAGGAGGAACGGGAAAAGCTATCCGGCGAAATACGCAAGCTGGAAGAACAACGGATTGCCGCCAAAGAAACCGAATACCAGCTGCGGTTAAAAGAAATGGAAAAGCAACTGGAAGATCAGAAAAAACTGGCAGAAGAAATGAAACGAAAAGCCGAACAGGGTTCCATGCAGCTGCAGGGCGAAGTGCAGGAACTTTTGCTGGAAGATCTGTTGCGCCAGTCTTTCCCGTATGATCGGATTGAAGAAGTGGGCAAAGGTGTGCGTGGTGCCGATTGCATTTTGCTTGTTCGCAATAAGTTTGGACAAGAGTGCGGTAAGATCATTTTTGAGAGCAAGCGCACAAAAGATTTTTCGGAACAGTGGATCGAAAAATTAAAAGCCGATATGCGTAGCCAGTCGGCTGATATTGCAGTGATCGTTACACAGGCCATGCCAAAAGGAGTTGACCGCTTTGGCGAAAAAGATGGTGTGTGGATATGCAGCTTTACCGAGGTAAAGGCGCTCACGTATGTATTGAGAGATTCTATCCTTCGGGTGGCGCAGGCCACCAAAGGCCAGGAAAACAAAGGCGAGAAAATGCACATGCTGTATGATTACTTAACCGGCCATGAATTTGCTGAACAGTGGAAAGCAATACGGGAAGGTTTCATGAGTATGAAAGCATCCATTCAAAAAGAACGTGATGCGATGGAAAAATTATGGAAGCAACGTGAAAAGCAATTGGAAAAAGTTTTGCTCAACGCTGCACATATCCGTGGATCAGTAGAAGGTATTGCAGGCTCCGATGTAAATATTGATCTGCTGGAAGATTCATCAGATCTGTTAACTGACGAATAAATTATGCCAAGAGATTCCGTACCGGTCATATTACACTATAAAGATTCTGCCTTCACAGTTTATTCACTGGAGGAATACAATGCTTTACCTGATTCATTAAAAGGAAATGAAGCCCAGCAATACTATATTGATTCCGTTTACCGCTCCATGGAATATGTAGCAGCTCCTGCTGTTGCAAGTGATGATGAAAATACTCCTGACACATCCTTTTTTTTCTTGGCACTGTTTGTGTTCATTGTGTTTATTATCTGGAGCATATACCGTGCTGTACAGCAGTTTATTGCTGAACAAAAAGCACATGCTTCTGTTCCTTCCATTGAAACCGAAGAATCAATACAACAGGAACCCGCAGCAAGTTACCTTGTTTACAAAGGAGCAAGCCTTCGTTTCAGTAATGAAGAAATTGATAAAGTATGCAGGAAATATAATTTCTATTATCAAAAACTACAGACCGATCAGCAGCTGTTATTTACTGACCGTGTTAAACAATTCATCCGCAGCAAAGATTTTTATATCTGCGCAGCCAAAGGTTATAAGGAAATGCCCATTCTTATTTCTGCATCTGCCATACAAATAACATTCGGGCTGAAAGATTTTTTACTGCCGCATTTTGCAAACATTGTTATTCACCCGGAGGAGTATTTTGCGTATGATCCCTTCCGTGTGTTGGTAGGCAATGTGCAGGGACAGTCGATATCACTTTCATGGAAACATTTTTTACACGATTACCAGCACCCGCATGACGGTAAAAATGTGGGGCTGCATGAAATGGCACATGCACTGCAGGTGCAATACTTATTCAGTAAAGCAAAACGCAGCAATTCATTTAAGGAAGACTATGCGCATTACGATCGTGTTGATGATGTTGTGCTGAATGCAGAACGCAGCAGCAGCAACAGGTTGTTTGATGATAATGCATTGCGCAACAGCAACGAGTTTTGGGCAACAGCTGTGGAATTGTTTTTTGAAAAACCTTCTGAACTTTGTGCACAATATCCTGATCTGTATAAAAGCATGCGGCTTGTATTAAACCAGGACCCTGCAGCTATGTAAAAAGAAAGCCCCCGTTTCAGGAGGCTTCCGTATTAATTAAAATCTTCACTGTCCAGATCTTCCTCCTCATCATCGTCCCTGTTTGCACCAAGGTTAATGATGCTGCCCATAAGGTCATTGAATTCAATACGGCCTTCAACAATTT
>JAACZX010000223.1 GCA_009996555.1 Chitinophagaceae bacterium
GTTAGTTAAGCTTTGGTATTGCTGAAAGTACTGGTTGGTTTTTTCAACAATAGGGGCAAGTTTCTGTACGTCTTTTTCGCTCTTGCTGCCACCAAACAGTTTCGATAGGAATCCTAACATGTGTATAGATAATATTAATGAGTCAATGACATTGATTAAAAATTCTTTCAGTCAAATACAATGCAAGGTTTTATTCAAAGCCAATTTGACAGAAAAGCCTCTTTCGCAGAGGCCGACAAAGGTAATGATTAACTACCGTTTTTTAAAATGAGTTGCTGTAACAGACGAAACAGAACTGGTTAAACGTTAAGTGGTTAATTAAATTCCGATGCCCTTACTGCTTCCTGTAATACTATATACCTGTTGCCGGCCACTGAACCGCCTGCTCCACCTTCCATCCAGATTATTTGAAGAAGAGCAAACTTTCAAGCACTTTGTCGTCTTACTACTTTAACAAATCAGAAAATCATTAATTGACGAAAAAATTCGTATTTCGCATCTCAAACTTGTTTATGAAGAAACTACTACTCATCATCCTTATCATCGCCGCATCAGTATCTGTGAAAGCCCAGTCGGCCGGTATTACCGGTAAGGTAACCGATTCAACCGGTGCCAAAGGACTTGACAAAGCCACTGTAAAACTGGTTGAAAAAGGCGCAACCGACACCTTACGCACCAGCACAAATGCAAAAGGTGAATTCAGTTTCAGCAAAATCCCCACTGCTGCATACGCTATTATTATCAGTTATACAGGTTATAAACCTATGACGAAGGAATTCTTTAAACCTTCTGCCGGTGTGTCATCCATTGATCTTGGTGAACTCATACTCATGAATACTTACCTGGACTTACAGGAAATTGTAATTGAAGCGCCAGCTGTAACAATGAAAGAAGATACGGTGGAGTTCAGGGCAAGTGCATTCCAGACAAAACCCAATGCTGCAACTGAAGACCTGCTGAAAAAGCTCCCCGGTGTGCAGGTGGACAGAGATGGTAATGTTACTGCACAGGGTAAGCAGGTAACACGTATAAAAGTAAATGGTAAGGATTTCTTTTCCGGTGATCCGAAAACAGCCACCAAAGAAATTCCTGCCGATATGATCGATAAAGTGCAGGTGATTGATGATTATGGTGATCAGTCAAGTGTTTCCGGTATCCGTGATGGAGAACCTGAAAAGGTGATCAACCTGCAATTAAAGAAAGACAAAAACAAAGGTGTATTTGGCCGTGCACAGGCCGGTTATGGTACAAACGACCGCTATACCGGCGCTCTTACCGTAAACCGTTTCAACAACAGTCAGCAGATATCGCTTATTGCCAACAGTAACAACGTAAACACTTCCACCTTTCAGCAGGATGGCGGCGGTGGCGGTGGCATGAGTTTTGGCGGAGGCGGTGGTGGCCGTGGTGGCGGTGGAGGAATGAGCTTTGGTGGCGGTAACAGTACTGCAGGCGCCAACCAAAATGGTATTACCAAACTCAACTCAATTGGCCTTAACTACCGTAACGATTTTGGTAAACGTAATTCGTTCTATGGAAGTTATACTTATTCGCACAGGGCAACTACCATTGAACAGTTTACTGCTCAACAAAATATTGGCCGTAGCGGTTCCGGATCATTATTCACGAATACCGATCAGAATTCGCTGAATAAAAACGGAACACACCGTGCTTTTGCCAATCTTGAATTGTGGATCGATTCATTCAACTATATCAAGTTCAGTCCAAGTTTTACGTTAACAGATGGCAATAACCGTTCTGCAAACATTTTCGACATTTCTAATGATGCCAGCAAATTACAGGATGGCAATAACGTAAACACTTCCCTCTCGAACAGACCAAACTACCGCAGCACATTATTATATAACCACCGGTTTAAAAAGCGTGGCCGTAACTTCTCGTTCAATGGTGATATTAACTTCTCATCAAACGAAAGTGACCAGTTTACAAATAACCAGTCGGTGTATTACCTGGTAACCGGAAACAAAGATTCAATCCTGCGCCAGAACATTTTGCAGGATAACTATAACCGCAGTGTAAACCTCCGTGCTACTTATACTGAACCGTTGGCTGTTGACCGTTTCCTCGACCTCAGTTATAACTACAATAAAAACTTTGGCAGCAACGACCGCCGTAACCTTATTCAGTTGCCCGGCAGTGCAGATTATACGTTTGTTGATTCATTAAGTAATGCTTACGAAAACAATTTTGATTACAACCGTATTGGTGCAAGTGTGCGTACTGTAAAGAAAAAGTATAATTACACGCTTGGTGTAGTTTTCCAACCGGTATTGTTACAAGGTTACAGCGTGAGCAAAGACAGTGCTTATACACCTATCCGTAATTTCAATTGGTTCCCGGTAGCCCGTTTTACTTACAACTTTACCCGTACCAAAACACTCAACTTTAACTATAACGGAAATGCACGCCAACCAAACTTTGAACAATTGCAACCCGTACTTGATCAAAGTAACCCGCAGTATTTAACTGTTGGTAATCCATCGCTGCGCCCGTCAAACAGTCACAGCTTTAATACCAACTTCAATAATTTCAATTTCAGTTCAGGCAGGATCTTCCTCGTGAACCTTGGTTTCAACTTTGTGAACAACCAGATCGTAAACAATGTGATCCGTTATAAAGATGGCAGCGGTAAACTTACGGGTGTGCAGTTAACCCGTCCTGAAAACGTGGATGGTTATTACAATGCCAATCTCTTTGCAACCTATGCCCGTCCATTTAAAAACAGGAAGTATGTGATCAGCACAAACAGCATGGTGAACTACAACAACAACATCAGCCTTGTTGATTACGAACGCACTATTGGTAAAAACTGGTTTTATTCACAAGGCGCAAACTTTGAATTCAATATTCCCTGGTTAGAATTAGTGAACGGTGTACGTTACAATCTTAACTATGCTGATTTCCGTGATGCCGGTCAATCCATTACCCGTCAAAGCACATGGACCTTAAGCAGTGATGCCCGTTTTGATCTTGGTGCAGGTTTTATTTTCCGTTGGGATTTCGACTATATCATCAACCAGGGTCTGGCGCAAGGCGTACAAAAGAACATTGCCCTGCTGAATGCATCGCTTGAAAAAGAAATCTTCAAAAACAAGAACGGTGTTTTCCGTTTGGCAGGTTTCGATATTTTCAAACAAAACACCAATATAAGCCGCAGCATTAATTCAAACTTTATTACCGATACACGTACCAACCGTTTAACGCAGTATTTCATGCTCAGCTTTACTTACCGCCTCAACAGGTTTAAAGGACAGCAACCGCAGCAGCAAAACAATATGCGCCGCATGGGTGGCGGTGGTATCCGCATCAATGACGGTGAAATGAACTGATCGAAAAAGTAGTTTTTAAAAAGCAGCCCTGCGGGGCTGCTTTTTTTATGGCCGTTTGAAGAAAAAGGCAAAGTAGATCCAGTAAGTGCCTGTTACTAAAATAACAGTTGCTACCTGTGTACACAAAGCCACCAAAAATCCTTTTATAAAATTATTGCGCCTTTTCCCGTTGTGAAACCGGCTGCTGGCCCAGCCATAATAACTGAACCATGCAAGAATATAAACCGACAGCATTAATAAATAATACTGTGTATGCAACAGCATCCACAGCGGCGCTATTACCAGGCTGAAGAATACCGAACGCTCACCGGAAGCGTAGGCGGCCAGTACCAGGTTCTCCGCAAAATTCTTTCCGCCTTTCCTGAAAAACAAAGTGCCGAATAAAGCAAGAAAAGGAACATTCAGAAAAATGATGAGGTTGATGTGTTTGTTGAAAAAACCGGAAACAGGATTTGGCGGCACACGGCTGTTTCCTGAAAAATTGGTAAACCCGGAGCTGATGAGGATAATGGATGCGATACCCACCACCAGTATAAGAAAGGTGAACGGGTTAAAATATTTCATCCTCTTTCCTTCCACATATTCCCTTGCCACCGTTCCCGGCCTCAGCAATAACTGCCATACCAGCGAAAAAATACTTTTATCGGCATGGGTAACTGCATGTATAAGGTCGTGCCAGATATGCCCCAGCGAAATGCGGTGAGTATCGGCTTTTTGCCCGCATTGCGGGCAAAAATGCGGGGCTGGTTCCAGTGCAGAACCACAGTTTAAGCAGTTAGTTGAATGCATGGTAAAGCTTGGTTGGAATGAAAATAAGAAAATCGGTTCATTTAGCTGAAAAGCAGGTGAAACACCCAACTGAAAAACCCGTCTCAGCTTTTCCACAATTTGCTGCAGGGATTGCACTTGTAACCCCGATTCCATTACCTTTGCGGCCTGAAATTTTGGTTTAAAGTTTAGGGTTTCAGGATCAAAAGTTGGGGTTTCCCGGCAAATCAACCTTAAACATTCAACATTTAACGTTAAACGTTCACCCACATGCCCGGACAATTAAAAGAGGTACGTAACAGGATTAAAAGTGTACAAAGCACCCAGCAGATCACCAAAGCAATGAAAATGGTGAGCGCTGCTAAACT
>JAACZX010000594.1 GCA_009996555.1 Chitinophagaceae bacterium
CAAGAAAAGTATTTACCGGGCTATGCAAAAAGAATTAAGAGATATTTTCCCGTTGTTTTCTGTTGAGCATAACAGTATCCTTTCCAAACAGGGCGATATCACCATCGCTTATGAAGTAACACTACCGGAACTGTTTACACTCAGCGACCAGGAATATGAGGCATTACACCAGGCACTGATCAAAGCCATCAGGATATTGCCAAAGGATACTATTTTTCATAAACAGGATTGGTTTACGGAAGCAAGGTACCAGTCAGATTTCCGCAAAGATGATCAAAGCTTTTTAAGCCGCAGCAGTGAACGGTTCTTCAACGAACGTCCCTACCTCGATCATCAATGTTATATCATGCTCACACGGAAACCCGTTAACCGGAAAGCAGGCAGTTCTTTATTTTCCAGTCTTCTGCGTAGATCGATTGTCCCGGAAGAAACATTAAAACCCCAACTGTTACAGGATTTCCTTGACAGTGCCGGACAGTTTGAACGCATCCTGAAGGATAGTGGTTTTATACAGCTGCGACGCCTGACCGATGAAGAACTATCAGGCAGTGATCTTTATTGCGGATTAGTGGAGCGCTATATGAACCTGCAGCCAAGTGAACACTCTTTTTTGCTACACGATATTTCGTTCAGTGATGGCATAAGAGTTGGTAACAACCATTGCCAGTTATTTACACTGGCTGATGCTGCTGACCTGCCTGCGTATTGCGGATCACGCATTAACTATGATAAATACTCAACTGACAGGACAAAGTTCAGTGTCGGTTTTGCATCACCGTTAGGACAATTGCTCTCGTGCAATCATATCTTCAACCAGTACATCTTTATTGGTGATGCACAAAAGACCTTGCAGAAACTGGAAAGTAAACGGCTGCGGCTGCAAAGCCTTTCTGCATACTCCCGTGAAAATGCGATCAGCAGGGATGCCACCAATGAATTTCTGAATGAAGCTATTTCCCAGCAACGCTTACCGGTCAAAGCACATTTCAATGTTCTTGCATGGACGAGTAACAACAGTGAATTAAAAGAAGTACGTAACCTGGTATCATCAGCCCTTGCCCAGATGGATGCGACCCCGAAGCAGGAGCTGGCGGGAGCGCCGCAGATCTTCTGGGCGGGCTTACCAGGGAATGAAGCAGACTTTCCCATGAATGACAGTTTTGACACGTTCGCAGAACAGGCTTGCTGTTTTCTTAACCTTGAAACCAATTACCGTTCATCGTTATCTCCGGTTGGCCTACGGTTGGGCGACCGCCTTTCCGGCAAGCCGGTTCATGTGGACCTGTCCGATGAACCAATGAAGAAAGGCGTCTGCACCAACCGCAATAAATTTATTTTGGGCCCTTCCGGGAGTGGCAAAAGCTTTTTTACCAATCATATGGTACGCTCTTACTACGAACAGGGAACGCATATTGTACTGGTAGATGTAGGACACAGTTACAAAGGGCTTTGCCAGATGGTGAAAGGTTATTACTTCACTTACGATGAAAAAAATCCTATCCGTTTCAATCCATTCTTTATTGGTGATGGCGATTCACTGGACACAGAAAAAAAAGAAAGTATTAAAACGCTTTTGCTGGCCCTGTGGAAAAAAGACAATGAAACGTTTAACCGTTCTGAATATGTTGCCCTGTCCAACGCCTTGCAGCTCTACTACGAGAAGCTGAAGAATGATCCGAAGCTTTTTCCCTGCTTCAATAGTTTTTACGAATTCCTGCAACAGGATTTTGTGGCCGTATTACAAACTGATAAGGTAAAGGAAAAGGACTTTGATGTATCGAATTTCCTGTACGTTCTGCGGCCTTACTATAAAGGTGGTGAGTTTGATTACCTGCTTAATGCAACGGACAATCTTGAATTGCTTAAGGAACGCTTTATTGTTTTTGAACTAGACAATATCAAAGATCACCCTATCCTGTTTCCCGTTGTAACGATCATTATTATGGAAGTCTTTATTTCCAAGATGCGGAAACTGAAAGGCATCCGTAAAATGATCCTGATTGAAGAAGCGTGGAAAGCTATTGCAAAAGAAGGGATGGCAGAGTATATCAAATACCTTTTTAAAACCGTCCGTAAATTTTTTGGTGAAGCCATTGTGGTGACACAGGAAGTGGAGGATATTATTTCTTCCCCGGTTGTAAAACAGGCCATCATTAATAACAGTGATTGTAAGATCCTGCTGGATCAAAGCAAGTATCAAAACAAGTTTGATCAGATACAGGAACTCCTGGGCCTGACAGAAAAAGAAAAAGCATTGGTGTTGTCCATTAACAAAGCCAATGATCCTTTAAAAAAATACAAAGAGGTGTTTATTTCCCTTGGAGGTATTCTCTCTAAGGTATACCGGACAGAAGTATCGATAGAAGAATATCTCTCTTATACGACTGAAGAAACGGAAAAAGTAAAGTTGATGCAGTATGCAGAAAAGGCTGGCGGTGATATGCAAAAAGGGATCAGCTCTTTGGCTGACGAACTAAGAAAAGAACAATCATAAACTATTGTTTCACGAAAATAAAATTCAGAGAATGAAGAGGTTTCTTATTTTGACAGGATTACTACTCTGCTGCCTGCTCGTTCCGGTTCAAAAAGCGGCCGCACAGGATCCTATCCTTGAAATAATCAAAGCGGCGGTAAAAAAGGTCATCATTGCTGTTGACCTCCAGGTTCAGCGTTTGCAAAACAAAACCATCTGGCTGCAAAACGCACAGAAGACGTTAGAAAACACAATGTCCAAACTTCACCTGGATGAGATCAGGGACTGGACAGAAAAACAACGAAAGCTATATGCTGATTACTTTGAAGAGTTGCGAAAAGTGAAAATGATACTTACCTATTATCAACGGGTCAGGGATATTATTACGCAACAATCACAGATCGTCACTGAATACAAAGCAGCATGGGCACTGTTCCGGCAGGATAAACATTTCACAAAAGAAGAACAGAATTACATGCTACGTGTCTATACCGGTATAATGGACGAAAGTGTCAAAAATGTCGACCAGTTGTTTTTAGTCATCAATGCTTTTGTTACTCAAATGAGTGATGCAAAACGTCTTGAGATCATTGATGCAGTATCGGAGCGGGTAGAACATCTGTTGATGGACTTAAAAGCGTTCAACGAAGAAAACAAAATGATCTCTCTGCAAAGAGCAACCGAACAGGGTGAAATTGATTATGTCAAAAAACTGTATGGCCTATGAATTTGAAAATTATTTTTTCTGTTGTACTGGTCATCTTTTGTTTATCCGCTTCCACGCAGACACCGGAAGAATGGACCCAACAAAAGCAGACAAGGATCAAGCGGCTGCTGGAACAGATCATTGCAAACAAAGTGTACCTCGAGTATGTGAAAAAAGGATACAAGATTGTTTCCACAGGATTACACTCAATACGTGATATTAAGAACGGCGAGTTTAAACTACACCTTGGATATTTTGATGGTTTGAAAACTGTCAACCCAAAAATAAAAGCCTGGATGAAAGTTGCAGATATTATCGCTTACCAGACACAGATCATCAAAACGGGCAAACAAGCCATCGATGCCGTCCGGTTATCGGGAAAATTCAGCAATGAAGAACTGGATTATTGCAGAAAAGTATTTGATCAACTGCTGGAAAATTGTTTAATAAGTATTGATGAATTATTACTTGTTGTTACAGATGGTAAAACAGAGATGACCGATGATGAACGTATCAAAAGAATCGAAAAGATCTATGCAGGTATGCAGGATAAATCCTCCTTTGCTCTGTCATTCAGTAATGAAATGCACTTATTGGTCACGCAACGGATTACCGAACAGGCTGAACTTAATTATTCAAAAAAAGTAAACGGGCACTGATGAAAAAAATACTGATCATTCTGTCATTTTGCTGCTTTGGCCATGTTTCATTCTCACAGGAACAGGAAGCACAACAACTGTTGTTGAATTGGGAAAAACTTATACAGTTCAAAAAAATACTACAGAATATGTACGATGGCTGGAAGGTCATCAACAAAGGATACACAACCATCAAGGATCTATCGTCCGGAAATTTCAAGCTGCATAAGAATTTTCTTGACGCATTGATGGAAGTAAGTCCTGCGGTAAAAAAATACCGGCGCATTACTGATATTATCAACTACCAGGTCCTGATCGTCAGACGATACAAAGAAGCATTTAACCGGTTTAAGGAAGACAAGGCTTTTACAGTAAAAGAAATAACGTATATCAGTAAGGTATACAGCAGCCTGTTTGATGAAAGTATAAAGAGCCTGGATGAATTGTTTATGGTGATCACGGCCGGAAAGATGCGTATGACAGACGATGAGCGATTACAGGCGATTGACCGGATACATGCACGAATCGAAGACCAGTTCCTTTTCCTTGAAACCTTTAACAGCAGTACCTCCTACTTATCCCTGCAACGAAAAGCAGAACAAACAGAAATCAACCTGTCGAAAAGGATCTATGGCTATTAAATGCTAAGTAGTT
>JAACZX010000595.1 GCA_009996555.1 Chitinophagaceae bacterium
TGAAATTGATGCACAGCAGTTGAAACGTACGTTTCTGATGCAGGATGATGTTGTAACGTATATTAACAACAGCAGCTGCCGGGATTATAAACAAACAGAAACGGGAACACCTGATTACAGTGATCTTTTATTGCACGATTATATTTCTGTGATTGAGGTAGTAAACCCCATGCACAGTTTATGGAGCGATGGACGCTGGAACAAACTCACCATGGCACATGGCTGCTATTGGGGCAAGTGTACGTTCTGTGATATTTCACTCGACTATATAAAACTCTACGAACCCATTGCTGCAAAATTGCTGTGCGACAGGATGGAAACCATCATTGCACAAACAGGTAATAATGGTTTTCATTTTGTAGATGAAGCAGCTCCGCCTGCGTTGATGCGTGCATTGGCATTAGAAATCATCAAACGAAAACTGGTGGTAAGCTGGTGGACGAATGTGCGGTTTGAAAAAAGTTTCACCCGTGATCTTTGTTTGCTGCTGCGTGCAAGCGGTTGTATTGCTGTAAGTGGAGGACTGGAAGTGGCAAGCGATCGTTTACTTTCGCTCATCAACAAAGGCGTTACGGTTGCACAGGTGGCAAGAGTAAACAAACATTTTACTGAAGCAGGCATTATGGTGCATGCTTACCTCATGTATGGTTTCCCCACACAAACGGCGCAGGAAACCATTGATTCGTTAGAGATGGTGCGGCAAATGTTTAAAACAGGTGTGCTCCAATCTGCCTTCTGGCACCAGTTTGCTATGACGGCACACAGCCCGGTTGGTATGAATCCCGAACACTTCAACGTTAAGAAGGCAAAGGAAGTGGAGATATTGTTTGCTGATAATGATGTGGAGCATATTGATGAAACAGGCGCCGATCATGACAGTTTTAGTTTTGGGTTAAAAAAATCATTGTTCAATTATATGCAGGGTGTTTGCTTCGATGATCCTTTGCATAAATGGTTTGATGTGAAAGTGCCGAAAACAAGTGTAGCTCCCGATTACATTCTGAATGTTCTCAACAACGATGAGCCGCCTGTATTTAAACCTGCCGCCAAAGTTATTTTTCTTGGTAAAGTGATGAAGAGTGAAGTGGTGACCAAATCAAAAAAAGGAGCAAGCTGGGAAGTAATGCAGATCAGCTTTGCAACGAAGAAAGAAACGATTACCATCAATACCGATCCGCAGAAAGGAGCGTGGCTGCTTCAACTATTGCCTGAACTGAATGTAGACAGGGATAAACAACTGACCATGCAGGAAATAAAAGATGATTATGAACTGCAGGGCTTTGATGATTTTGAATTGTTCTGGGATAACAAGCCCATAAGTAATTTGTATAAAGCAGGATTATTGAAGTTATAAACAGGTCGTATTTACAGCAACGTTTGTAAATGTAAAACAGTAACAGATTCCCGTATCGTTATCAACTCCTCAATCCATTACCTTCGTCTCCATGGAAGTGCAATTAGTACCAACGCTTTTCGATTACAGCCTTGCAGATATTGCAGCGCCCGGTAAAACAGTAAGCAGGGATGAAGCCGAAAAGCTATTTGCTTTTTTTCAAACCAGCAGTTTGTTTAAATGGCACGATGTACATAATAATTGCGAAGCAAGAGCTGATGCCGTTTGCCGCCTGTTGGATGCATGGGGTATTCCCAACTACAAAGCATGGGTGTTCAGCGGATTTT
Source organism: Chitinophagaceae bacterium (assembly GCA_009996555.1). Lineage (GTDB taxonomy): Bacteria > Bacteroidota > Bacteroidia > Chitinophagales > Chitinophagaceae > Lacibacter. The sequence goes on from JAACZX010000595.1 coordinate 1,681, forward strand.
TTTTACACAGGCATATTGGTGGCCTGAAGCAATTATGGAATTACCATGTGGCAGCGTTGCTTCCTGTAAACGAAAAGGAGAAAACAACTTATTATGTTATTGATCTTTCTCTTTACAATAGCCTGCAAACAATGTATGATTGGGCAGCAGGAGTAACCGCTTATCCGCACAGTTATCATTTTATCAAATCAGGCGGGTATTATATTTTTCCGTCCGGGAAAATTAAACAGGAGAACTGGCACGAAAGGGATAAGCAAAACAGCAAGTGGATGATACAGGGGCTTGCAGGTATAAATGGAGTTTCGGCAAAAGGAAAAGCTCAATTGTGTTTTAATAAACAACGCATCCGCAATACGGCCAGGCGTTTTGCATGGCTGCTGCACAATAAACCGCTGTTAACAGAAACAGTAAACGATTAACGGACTTTCATTTCGGTTGCAGTTGTTGTTTTCTTAAACAGAAAACGCAGGGCAACCACAACAATCCACACAGCAGAAAAGTAAACCAAACCCTGCAGGTTTGAGGCGATGTCTTCGGGATCAAAACGGCCATGAATGCGTTTACGGAAGAATTTGTTTGAATATTCCTGGGCCAGTTCAATAGTGTAACCAAATACATACAGGAAGCAAAAGATGAAGGTGTGAATGATGAGATTACGTTTTGCAAACAAAATGTTCAAAAATGCAGCAGCAAGAAAATAAAATGCGGCATGCATTTCTTTATCCATTCCCCGAAACACAGCAGGAAGCTTGAGCATAAAGCCAACAATGGCAATACCGAAGCAGAATACTGCAATAAATAGTTTGGTCCAGATGCTAAGGTTTCGTTTCATCTTTGGTGGGGTAATTGTGGTGTAAGATAATTTATTTCACAAAGCCGGGAATTCCATTTGTGTAAAGAGTGATGAGAGGAAGGATGTTTTTGTGCCGTAGGTACGATTGTTGGTGGCTGTTTTTATTTGTCAAGCCCAAGCTGTTTTCTAAAGTCAAGGTTTAAATTATATTGTTCTTCAACTGGCACTTCCTTTCGTGAAACTTTATTGATGTCTTTGCCTTCATTTGTCCATAAAGTTGGAAAGAAATTATAAGTTTTGTCGCCGCTTAATTTACTGACTTCTTCTTTCCAGTTTGTCCACCTGTAGCCTTTGTAAAACTCGTCAAGGTTATTGTTAAAACAAAAGTTTAAAAAGTCTGTATAGGTTAAGTCAAGTGGTTCAAATTCTAAATTGTCTGGCGAAAAATAATATACTTTACCCAAGTCTTTACCAAGTCCGCCTCCATTAAGCAGAAAGAAACCACCCATAGCATCGTCTGCAATTAGTAAAAATGGGGCAGGTTGCCCAAACTCTTTAAAAGATTTTCCTTTGTTCCAATCAGGTAGTGTCCTATTTAGTTTGGAATTTCCTGAACCAAGTATTCTAATCCAGCCGTTGTCAATTAAAAGTCCCCCTGTCATATAAACGATTGCACCCATTGGCGAACGTGTTGTCACTTGTGTTTTGTATAATGCGTCATTTGCTTTTGTTGTATCAACTGGTAATATTTCAACTTTGTTTATTGCAGAGTCTATCCATTGTTTTACGAAAGTCCAACCTGGGTCTGCTTTGTTTATAAGTTCGTTAAGGGCACGCATTTTTGTTTGTGAAAACGTTGTCAATGAAAAAAAAGTAAATGCAGTTATGAATAAAAACTTTGTCATAATGAAGTGTCGCACTAAAATAGCCACCAACGGGCAGGTATTGCCGATGGTGGAGAATTTTATATTCGTCCGCCGGAACTGCTGCCGGGCTTTTGATAAAGTTAAATATTAAGAACTAAAGCTGGGTTTTGCTGGTCAAGCCCCGAACCGCAGCACAGCAGAATTACTGCTGCTGATTGCTCCAATGTCAAGCCCCACTATTGGCAATACCAATGTTATGTGCCGAATTTCTTGAACTTTATTAGGTTCATATATTTATACAAGTTCCCTGTTTGTTCATTTCTTTTGTAACACCATCCAATTATTAGAAGGTTTTTGTCTTGAGTTTCAATTACTGAAATGCTTTCGTTATAATCAGGTTTGTCATGTCGACGGCATTCAATAATCTTGTAGTCATTCGTCATAGTGCAAACTAAATAGTCTTTATTGTTCGATTGCATTGAGCCATATAAGTAATAATTATTTTCAGATTTTAAAACCCCTCGCACTCTTATATCTTTTCTGTCTGATGGGATAAAAAAAGAGTCAGTTTGATTAATTCCTGTACCTGAAAGTTTATGAACCTTTATATCATCGCTACTGATGTTTGTTTTAGTAAAAATAATGGTAGTGTCAAAGTAAAGCATGTCATCAAAGTCGACAAGGGTTTTTGAATTTATCCTGCCGTTAGGTTTTAAAATGTAAAAGGCATTGGATTCATCTTTGACCCATTTCTTTTTTATTTTATTAAACCCAGTAAACGATGCTAAAATGAAATGATTTTTATTTGTTGAAATAAAGTTGTACCCGAAATAATTGTAATTCTTTTTTGGGTCTATTTTCTTTTTCCAGTTTAGATTACCATTTTCAGAAACACATAGTAGTATTAAACTGGATTTCATTTCAGTTTCTTTAAAAAACTCTATCCTTGTTCGACCGTAGTACTTTTTTATTTTGAGAGGGACAATTCTTTCAGTTTCACCTAGGATGTAGAATTTCCCATTTGTAAAGGTCAGACCGCAAGTTGAAAGACTGTGTCCAGCTTTAAATTCCTTAAGCCAAATAATGTCCCCGGTTTTAATATTAAGTTTTGCAATCCAAATTACGT
>JAACZX010000596.1 GCA_009996555.1 Chitinophagaceae bacterium
GTTGATTTTTTAAGAAGTTATAGTCGTCTTTCAAACAGGATATCTCAATCCAATCGTTTGGAGCGACAAATGTTTGATCGCAGAGGTAACCTTGGGCTTGATCCAAAACCAACCGACTCAACAGCTTTCACAAGAAATACAGATAACGACTACCAGGCTCTCATTACCCAGCTTGCCATTCGCAACCAGGTTGATGTTAGTATCAAAGGAGGTAATCAGAATCTGAATTATTTTAACAGCTTTCAGTATCTGGATGAAACAGGTATTGTGATCAGCAGTTACAATAAACGGTTTACACTGCGTACAAACGTTGAGTACCGTCCTTCCAAGCGTGTGAGTATGTTTACACGTTTAAATTTCAGCTACCAGGATCGGAACAATATCAACGAAGGGAATGTGATCGCTCAATCTCTTCAACGTCCTCCGGGAATGGCTCTTTATTTTCCAAACGGGGAGTACATCTATTTTAATGGCGGACGCCGTAATCCTTTAGCAGAGGCTTACTTGCGTAAAAATGTTTCCACTATTTACAAGGGTGTTCTTTTCCAGGGATTTGATTTTAAACTTCACGAATCTCTGACGTTTCATGTGGATGCATCTGCTGATCTTGAAGTGAGAAGAAATTATCAGTTTGCTTCTAAATTTCTTACAAGCAGCAACCCGCAGATCAGCTCAGGAAGTGATGCTACACAAATACCACTCAGGCTCCAGGGAAATGCATTCTTATCTTATAAGAAATCATTTAAAGGCGATCATAACGTAACAGGATTGCTTGGTATGAATTTCGAAAAAAACAAGTATGAGCAAACAAATATTGCAGGTACCTTTTTTGTAACAGAAGCGGTTACCACGCTCAATGCTGCGGGTGTTTATGATTTAACTGATCTTTTCTCTACTGCAAGCGGCTCTGCACTTGTAGGTTTTTATGGACGATTGGGATATGACTACAAAGGAAAATACCTGGTAAATGCTACTGTTCGTCGTGACGGTTCATCTGTATTTGGTCCTGAAAACAGGTGGGGTAATTTCCCATCCGTATCAGTAGGTTGGCGCTTCAGCGATGAAAAATTTATGGGTAGGTTAAGAAACATTCTCACAGATGGTAAGCTGCGTGCAAGCTGGGGTATGACGGGTAATCAGCAAATCGGAGATTATGATGCTGTTCAGCAATACATATTCGGTTCTTACTTCTATAATGGAACAAGCGGTGTTAGAACCAATACAAGACTTGGAAACCCTTCTCTTAAGTGGGAAGAAACAACACAATCAAACATCGGTCTTGATCTGACATTTCTCAGTGGAAGAATCAGTTTCATAGGAGATTATTATGTAAAAACAACAACTGATCTTTTATACGATGCTCCTTTGCCTGCTGAGATCGGATTTTCAAACGTAAGAACAAATTCAGGATCAATCAGAAACAAAGGTATTGAGCTGATGTTGTCTGGCTATCCTGTACGTAATAAAGATTTTAGCTGGCAAACATCTGTAAACTGGTCAGCAGTTAGAAATAAGATTGTGAGCTTGCCAGTTGATTATATTGATGATATCTGGAGCGTAAGAGTAGGTGAAGAAGCCGGAAACTTTTTCGGATACAGATACCTGGGTGTTTACGAATATGATCAATCAAATGCATATACAGAAGATTACAAGCAAAGACTGATCCCTCAATTTCAAAGAGACGCATCAGGCAACGTAATTATTCAAAAAAATATGCAGCCTGTTTTATTAGGATACCTTTTGCCAAACGGAACTCCGTATACAGGTGCGGTGAAACAAATGACTACAGCTGGTGTGGTATCAAAAGGCGGCGATGTGATCTGGCAGGATTTGCCTGACAGCAAGGGCGATTTGAATGGTAACATTGGTAACGAAGACAGGCAGTTTATTGGTCATGGTCAGCCACGCTGGAGTATTGGATGGAACAATAGCTTCTCATACAAAGGCATTTACCTTTCTATAAACATGTATGGAAATTTTGGAGGCATGGTGTACAACGATAACAGACGTAACCTTGCATCTTTCTCAAACAGTAACACCACTCCTGATTCTTACTTTGTAAGAGACATGTGGAAATACCCTGGTCAGTTAACAGGCACTTATCGTGGTGGTGACAGATCTGCAGACAATATGCGTCGTGGCGGAAGTCAGTATTTAGAAAATGGTTCATTCCTTCGTTTACAATCAGTGCGTTTGGGCTATCAACTTCCTTCAAAAATTTCATCAAAGGCAGCAATGCGTAGTTTGAATGTGTATGTGTATGGCACCAACCTTTTAACGTGGACAGATTATTCTGGCTTTGATCCGGAAGTTGGCCAACGTAGTGTAATTAAGCCAGGTAATGATCCGGGCAGGTACCCACGCAGACGTGAATTTGGTATGGGTCTTAATATTTCATTTTAATTAAACGAATCATGAAAAGAATAAAAATAGTTGCCATACTGGTTGTTCTGATAGTTATTGTACCGGGTTTGGGGTGTAAGAAATTTTTGGATGAAAAACCTATTTCAACAGTTTCGCCCGACAAATTCTGGAAAGACCGAAACGATGCGGCTACATGGATGGCTGGCGTTTACAATTCATTGCAGTCAACATTAAGTTCTAATTTTTATGATTGGGGCGAAGTGCGTGCAGATCATATAAGGGTAGGAGGAACAGGTAATGCACAGCTTACGATGATTACCAATACCCTGTCAGCCAATGATGCAGATATCAACGGCATTACAAGGTGGAGCAGTTTGTACACTGCAATTTCCCTGTGTAATTATGGTATCAAGTATCTGCCGGCTATGATTGATGCCAATATTGAAGGTGCCGCAGCCACCTACCGTGATTACCTGGGTCAATGTTATGCATTAAGATCGCTCTTGTATTTTTATGGATTGCGTGTTTGGGGCAGAATGCCATTGCATATTGAACCGGTTGAATCATTGAGCCAGCCTGTTGAGTTGCCACGTTCTTCAATTGAAGAAATGAAGACACAAATCATGAATGATATTACAGAGTCGTTGAAAATAATCGGAAGTGCTACAACCCAAAAGTTTTACATACAAAAGGCGGCTGTGTATGCTTTGCAAACAGATGTAGCAATGTGGTTCCAGGATTATGATCTTGCACTTACTGCTTCACAAAACTGCATTACAGCAAGTGGATGCACCTGGGTTAGCAATATTACAGGGTTTAAAAATATTTTCATTGCTCCGGAAACATCAACCGAAACAATTTTTAATCTCTATTGGTCAGTTACTGAAAGAGGTGGTGGTGTTGCTGTTTGTCAAAAAGTTGGTTCAAGTTCTAATACCAATCAGTATGAACCTACCACTGCAATTTGGTTGGAAATAAAGAACCGTGTAGATCCTGTATCTGGTAAATCAAGCGATGGTCGCTTATGGGCATACTGGGATACGTTGACTTATACAGACGATGTGATTTATGATGCTGCTGTTGTTCAGTTAGGCAAATTCTCACCATGGAGACCCGTTCAAACTCCCGGATCTTTCTTCACCTTCGAAGGAAACAGCGATTGCAGTATAAAAATTCCAATCTATCGTTTTGCAGATGTTATGCTGTTAAGAGCAGAAGCATTAAATAAGAAAGGCCGTCATCAGGAAGCGCTTACAATTGTTAATACCGTTCGTAACAGAGTAGGGTACACAGTAAATGCATTGCTTTCGGACTATACAGGTGATATCACAAAAGGAATAGAACGAACTATTCTGAAAGAACGTCAATATGAATTATTAGGCGAGGGAAAAAGATGGTTTGATTTGTGCAGGATCGATAAAATTTACGATTACACAAATGCAGGTTATCAGTATCTGCGTGAAACATTGAATCCTATTCTGGCAACACGTTCTGGCGCTATTCTTTATGAAAATGAGAATATCGGAAGAGTACTGTATCCAATCAATGCGGCAATGTTTAATGCAAATCCAAAACTGAGAGGTGATCAGAACCGACCTTATGATGAGTAAATAGTGATGTATTGATTAATTGAGTTAATTAAACTACTTCGTAATGAAAAAAAGAAATCAATTTATATTGTTCCTGGTAGCAGTTTCGCTTGCTTTTTCCGGTTGTAACAAATTGCAGGATGGGTTTGATTATAATCCCTCTTTTTATTCAACTGAATTAAATATGAGCGTGCTTGACTTTATGCAGTCACGGAAAGATATTTTTTCTGGCATGCTGGCCGCTATTGAATATGTAGACCAGGATCCTAATTTTAAAGACGTGAAACAAATGTATTCAACCAGCGGTAATACATTCCTGTTGTTTCACAACACAGCCTTAACAAACCTGGAAGATGCAACGAGTTACTGGTCTGTTAATACAGTTATGGGGCCTAATCCTGATAACCCATCGCAAACAATTTCCATGAAAGGATCCGATTGGTCGCAGTATCCCAGGGATACCATTGCAAAACTGTTGCGCTATCATGTATTAAAGGGAAAGCATACAT
>JAACZX010000597.1 GCA_009996555.1 Chitinophagaceae bacterium
TTGCGTCGCACACTTCAACGTTCTATAATTCTGTTCAACAATGGCAAACAAAAAAATTGTTCTCGGCTTCAGTGGTGGTTTAGATACAACCTACTGCGCCAAGTATCTCAGTGAAGATTTAGGATACGAAATCCATTCGGTAATTGTAAACACCGGTGGCTTTAGCGAAGAGGAACTGCAAAAGATTGAAGCACATGCTTACAAGCTGGGTGTAAAATCGCATACAACTGTTGATGCAGTGAAAGGTTATTATGAGCGCATCATCAAGTTTCTGGTATTTGGTAATTGCTTAAAAAATAATACCTATCCGTTAAGTGTAAGTGCTGAACGTTTAAGCCAGGCATTACATATTGCCGAGCATGCAAAAAAATTAAATGCCGATGCTGTTGCACACGGAAGTACCGGCGCCGGTAACGATCAGGTGCGTTTCGATATGATCTTCCACATCATGATTCCCGGTGTTGAGATCATTACGCCCATTCGTGATATGAAGCTGAGCCGTGAAGAAGAAATTGCTTATCTCAAGAGCAAGGGTGTGGAAATGAATTTTGAAAAAGCAGCCTACTCCATTAATAAAGGACTGTGGGGAACGAGCATTGGCGGTAAAGAAACCCTCAACAGCAAAGGCATGTTGCCCGAAGAAGCATGGCCAACGCAAGTAAGTAAAACCGGAAGCGAAGAAGTAAAACTTCATTTCGAAAAAGGTGAACTGAAAGCGGTGAACGATCAGCAGTTCGATCACCCGGTTGATGCAATCAATCATTTACAATCTATTGCCGGCGCATACGGTATTGCACGTGATATTCACGTGGGCGATACCATCATTGGTATCAAAGGCCGTGTAGGTTTTGAAGCAGCCGCTCCAATGGTGATTTTAAAAGCACACCATGCGTTAGAAAAACATGTGCTCACCAAATGGCAGTTGCAATGGAAAGATACATTGGCACAGTTCTACGGTAACTGGATGCACGAAGGACAAATTCTTGATCCGGTGATGCGTGATATTGAAGCTTACTTCACCAATAGCCAGCAAAATGTAACAGGTGATGTGTTTGTTCAACTGATGCCTTATCGTTTCCAGGTAATTGGTATCGAAAGCAAATACGATCTCATGAGCAGCAAGTTTGGAAAGTACGGTGAAATGAACACCGGCTTTACAGGTGATGATGTAAGAGGCTTCTCAAAAATATTCGGCAATCAAACATCTATCTGGACTTCTGTTCAGGAAGAAAATAACAAATGAGAAATGAAGAATGAGAAAGTAACTGAAGCATCAGTCTTCGCTTTTTCATTTCACATTCTTCATTCTTAATTTTTCATTATGGCTATTAAAGTTGGAATCATAGGTGGTGCAGGGTATACAGGTGGTGAACTGATTCGTTTGTTGATCAATCATCCTTCTGCTGAGTTATCGTTTATCCATAGCAGAAGCAATGCAGATCAACCTGTGTACAAAGTGCACCAGGATCTCGTTGGTGAAACAGCATTAAAATTCACCGACAGCCTCACCCCTTTAGGGGACGGGGGCCTGGATGTGTTGTTTCTCTGTCTTGGTCACGGTGAATCGAAAAAATTCTTAGCTGAGAATACAATTGATGAGCGCATCAAGATCATTGACCTAGCAAATGATTTTCGTTTAGCGAACAGTTCAACCATTGGTAACCGCAAGTTTGTTTACGGTTTACCAGAGTTGAATAAAGCAGAAATCAAAACCGCCAACAACATTGCTAACCCCGGCTGCTTTGCTACTACATTGCAACTTGGTTTGTTGCCCTTGGCAAAAGCAGGATTGCTGAAAGATGTGTACACAACAGGTATCACCGGCAGCACTGGTGCTGGTCAAAGTTTATCTGCCACATCACATTTCAGCTGGAGAGCAAACAACATTCAAGCGTATAAAACATTAACGCATCAACATCTCGGAGAAATTGGCGAATCATTGTTGCAGTTACAACCCAACAGTGATATTGCCGTGAACTTTGTGCCCTGGCGTGGTGATTTCACAAGAGGCATCTTCATCAGCTCACAAATAAAATGTGAAAAAAGTTTAGATGAGTTGAATAAACTGTATGAAGATTTTTATGCTGATGCTGCATTTACACATGTGATTAAAGAAGCTGTTTTCTTAAAACAAGTGGTGAATACAAACAAGTGCCTCATTCAACTGGAAAAAGTGGGTGACATGCTGGTTGTGCATTCAGCAGCAGATAATTTACTGAAAGGCGCAAGCGGACAAGCAGTACAAAACATGAACCTGTTGTTCGGCCTGGATGAGAAAGCAGGATTGAATTTGAAAGCAAACTATTTCTAAGGTAAAAGGTATAGGGTATACGGCGTAAGGAAAACAAAGTACATGCGTGACTATAAAAAACTGGACGTTTGGAAAAAAGCACACGAGCAATACATGTTCGTGAAGAGAAACATCGTTCAAAAATTTCCAGATAAGGAACGCTTCGAACTTACATCACAACTTTCCCGAACTTCGCTTTCTATTCCTTTGAATATTGTAGAGGGTTGTGGGCGATTTACAGACAAAGATTTTGCACATTTCTTAGACAATTCACTCGGATCCGTTAACGAAGTAGATTATTGTTGCTTTGCGGCATTTGAGTTAAACTATATTTCAGAAGAAGAATATAAAAGTGTTAATAAAATGGTCAATGAAGTAAGAGCTATGCTCATCAGCTTCATTAAGTTCTTGCGAAAAGGCGGAACTGACCCTAAACCTTAAACCTTTAACCCTCAACCTTTTTATATGAATTTATTCGACGTTTACCCCATCAACCCCATCACTATTACAAAAGCAAAAGGCTCTTATGTATGGGATGATCAAGGCGAGCAGTACCTCGATCTTTACGGCGGTCATGCTGTTATCAGTATCGGACACACACATCCGCATTGGGTAAAACGAATTGAAGAGCAGTTAAATAAAATTGCTTTCTACTCTAACTCCATTAAAATTCCGTTACAGGAAGAACTGGCAGCAAAGCTTGGTAAAGTAAGTGGTAAAGAAGATTATCAACTTTTCCTTTGCAACTCAGGTGCAGAAGCAAACGAGAATGCATTAAAGCTGGCGAGCTTTCACAATGGCCGTAAAAAAATTGTTGCATTCAAAAAAGCATTTCATGGCAGAACTTCTCTTGCTGTGAGTGCAACAGATAATAAAAATTACATCGCACCGGTTAACGAAACCGATAATGTGATCTTTCTTCCGTTCAACGATGAAGCGGCATTGGAAGCTTGCTTTAAAAAGCAAGGCGATGAAATTTCTTCGGTGATCATTGAAGGTATCCAGGGTGTTGGTGGTATAAACGTTGCAGAAAATTCATTTCTGAAAAAGATCCGCTCACTCTGCGATCAGTATGGTGCAGTTTATATTGCTGACAGTGTGCAGTGTGGTTATGGCCGCAGCGGTAAATTCTTCAGTCATGATTTTGCAGGTGTAAATGCCGATATCTACAGCATGGCAAAAGGCATGGGCAATGGTTTCCCGATTGGCGGAATCATCATTGCACCACATATCAAACCAAAACATTTCCAGTTAGGCACCACCTTCGGTGGTAATCATTTGGCATGTGCGGCCGCATTAGCAGTGCTGGAAGTAATGGAAGAAGAGAAATTGATGGGCAATGCAGTAATGATCGGTAAATATCTGCGTGAAGAATTAGAGAAGATCGAAGAATTGGAAAATGTTCGTGGCCGTGGCTTAATGATCGGCTTTGATGTGCCGGAAGAATACAAAGACCTCAAGAAAAATTTATTACTCAATCAAAAGATCTTCACGGGTGAGGCGAAGCCAAATGTAATTCGTTTGCTGCCAAGTCTTGGTTTGAAGAAGAGAGATGCAGAAATGTTTATTGATGCAGTAAAGGAAGAACTTGAAGCGATGAAAGGATAATGCGTTTTTATGAAACAAAATGTAACCGGAAAATTAGCAGTCGTATTTCTTCTTTTAGCAATACCATTCTTAATTGACAGCATTTTGTTTTTGGTAAATCCATCATTTAGTCAGTATAGTATGACCGGGTTTATGATGAAAGGATATTTTGGAATGTTGCCCTTGTTTATATTTTATATGCTTGTTGCAGCACTGGTAATTTATATCTGGAATAAAAAAAGAAAAAAGAATTGAAGCAGTTTATTTCCGTTCATGATGTAGACAACATCAATGCTCTTGTACAAAAAGCGTTGGCGTATAAAGCAAACCCGCTTGTTGATAAAACATTGGGTGCAGGCAAGCGCATAGGTTTAATTTTTCTCAACCCCAGTTTGCGTACTCGCCTCAGTACACAGATCGCTGCTGAGAATCTCGGTATGCAGCCAATCGTTTTCAACGTAGGCAGCGAAGGCTGGACCTGGGAGTTTGAAGAGGAAGCCATCATGAGTGGTACAACAGTGGAGCACGTAAAAGATGCTGCACCTATTCTCGGAAATTAT
>JAACZX010000224.1 GCA_009996555.1 Chitinophagaceae bacterium
ACTGCCGCAACCCATACCTGCACCTGTAAGTTGGCACAACTGCAAATGATCTTTACAACCTTCTTTTATTTTGTTGATGAGATTTCCTTCGCCCACATTGTTACAACTGCACACCAACTTACCGATCACCGGTTCAGGTGCTTTACCTGAACGCAACAACTGTAAACGTTTTTCACTCAACTCCATCTTTTGTTCAATGAGGTTGCGATATTCAAGAAACTCACTCTTATCGCCAATTAAAATAGCACCCACCAAACGATCATTGTGAATGATACATTTTTTGTAATAACGTTTGGCTTTATCAATAAACACCACTTCTTCATAAGCAGGATCATCGGGGCATTCCACTTCACCCAGTGAACAAAGTTCAGTGCCATGCATTTTCAAAATGTTCATGAGCAATGAACCTGAATAGTAGTTTGAAATATCGCCACCTAAATATCTTGCCACAACTTCCGCCTGTTGTTCAGCAGCAGCAGTAATGCCGTACAAAAATCCTTTGAATTCTGCAATTTCACCAATAGCAAATACAGAGGGATCATTTGTTTGCAGGTATTCATCAACAACAACACCACGTTTACAATCAATACCTGCAGCTTTTGCAATTTCAATATTCGGTACAGTGCCGATTGCAATCACAATTGCCTGGCAATCGATCATCAAACCACTTTTCAAACGAATACCTGTAACTGTTGTATCACCAAGAAAACGTTCGATCTCATCGTTGTAATAAATATCAACGCCCTTATCTGTTAATTCTTCATGCAACAACTGGCTGCCCAAGGGGTCAAGCTGTCGATCCATTAAACGGGAGATACGTTGCACAATGGTTACTTCCACTCCCACTTCACGAAGTGATGCCGCTAATTCAATACCCAACAAACCACCGCCAACAATCACCACTTTTCCCCGTCCGACCGCCTGCCCGACTATGCCATTCAGGCGGGGGTCATCCGGGCGGGCCTTTGCAGGATCAACATGATACTTAAAATTATCTGCGTCTGTTCTGCTACGCATGGTAAAGATGCCTTGCATCGATGGCACATCACGCAACATGGCTGCACGACTACCTGTTGCCAACAACAACACATCATAGTGATGTGTATTGCCTTTGCTATCTGTTACCGTTTTTTGTTCACGATCAATAGATGCAATGCTTACCCCACGATACAGTTTGATATTGTAATCATACTCTTCTACATCGCTCATTTTAATAAGGCTCTGCCATTGCAATGTGCCACTGATATAATCGGGCAGCAATACACGGTTGTAAAACGGAAAATCTTCTTTGCTGAAAATTTCAATTTCATCATCGGTATTGATCATGCGATAACTGCGTACAAAACCACAGGCACCTGCACCGGCACCCACCACAATAATTTTCTGTTTGGCTTTCTTATACAGTTTTACTTCTACTGCTGAGAATTTAAAATCGGGTTCTTTACTTTTTGGATCAACCAAATTATTGGTAACATTGTTTGCACGATTGAGATCGCTGTTCAATACTTTGCCCCAATGCATCGGCAGGAACACCACACCTCTTTTAATATCAGTTGTGTATTTTGCTTTCACCCGCACATTTCCTCTGCCGTTAAATATCTCAACAAGATCATTCTCTTTTATAGAACGTTTCTCCGCATCATCCGGATGAATTTCTAAAAATGATTCCGAAATATGTTTGTTGAGCTTATTTACTTTCCCTGTTTTACTCATTGTATGCCACTGATCTCTTATTCGACCGGTTGTTAAGATCAATGGAAAATCAGGGCTTAATTTCTCCGATTGGTTCTCATCACTAAACGAATGAATGATGGCTTTTTGAGAAGCTGTGTGAAATTTTTTGTCGGTAAACAATCGCTTTGTGCCATAACCATCTGCTTCTTTTGTATACGGCCATTGCACACTACGTTTTGCTTTCAGTATATCGTAATTCAATCCGCTGATGTCAACATTAGTGCCTTCGGTTAATGCTGCATGCTCTGCAAAAATTTCTGCAAAGCTGTTATACCCAAAACCTTTGTAACCCATTTTATTGGCGAAGCGGCAAATAATTTCTGCATCGGGTAATGCTTCACCCGGTGCATCTATAATTTTATTCAAGTAGCTGATGCGGCGCTCTGCATTCGTCATGGTTCCTTCTTTTTCGGTCCATGCCGCAGCAGGCAACACCACATCGGCATACCTGAGTGTCTCGGGGCGATTACTTACTTCCTGCACCACTACAAACTTTGCTTTCTTCAATCCTTCTTCTGCCATACGTACATCGGGCAAACTGATAAGCGGGTTGGTACAAAGTATCCAGATGGCTTTTAAACGGCCATCATTCAACGCTTCAAACATTTCTGTAGCAGTAAGACCAGGCTTTGCTGCAATTGTTCCGGGAGCAACACCCCAGAATTGTTCAACAGCAGCACGGTGTTCAGGATTCAACAGATCACGGTGGGCTGGCAATAAATTACTCAGGCCGCCTACTTCTCTTCCACCCATTGCATTTGGTTGTCCTGTTAATGATAAAGGACCAGAACCAGGTTTACCAATATGACCAGTGATGAGATTAAGATTAATAAGCGAAAGATTTTTATTGACACCAATAACACTTTGATTCAAGCCCATCGTCCACATGGTAATAAAACCTTTTGCATTGCCGATATACGATGCAGCTAAACGAATATCTTTTTCAGCAACCCCACAGATCACCGCAGCTTCAGCAACCGTGCGTTCAAATACTGTAGTTCGGTATTTTTCAAAACCTTCTGAATGATTGGCAATAAAATCAAGATCAATATCGTCGTTCTCGATCAGCACTCTTCCAATTGCATGATGCAGTGTTACATCAGTACCGGGATTTAATTGCAGGTGAACATTTGCAATGGAACAAGTTTGTGTTTTACGTGGATCGCTGACAATAATTTTCAGGTCAGGATTTTTTTCACGTGCAGCTTCCACTCTTCTCCACAAGATGGGGTGACACCAGGCCGGGTTTGCGCCAGCAACAAAAATGACATCAGCCAGTTCAAGATCATCATAACTCACCGGCACACTGTCTTCACCCAAACTCATTTTATAACCAACCACAGCACTGCTCATGCAAAGGCGTGAATTAGTATCAATATTATTGCTGCCAATAAATCCTTTGATGAGTTTATTGATGACATAATATTCTTCTGTTAAACATTGACCTGATGCATAAAACGCCACGGAATCAGGACCATACTTTTCAATTAATGTTGCAAATACTTTTGCAGTACGTTCCAATGCAGTATCCCAGCTAACACGCTGACGTGGCTGGTTACGATTGTAACGCATCTCCGGATAAAGCAAACGATCACTACGATCATTCACCGTATAATGCAGGTTCATGCCTTTACTGCAAAGCATGCCTTTGTTTACAGGATGATTCTTATCGCCTTCCACATGCAAACGTCCAAGCTTATCCTTACTGGTAACAATACCACAACCCACACCACAATAGCAGCAGGTTGTAAGATTTGTTTTTGAATTAGTATGTTCTGATATATTCACCATATGTTATGCCTACACGCATTATTTTTAAAAGGGCAAGCAATCGTTTTATCATCAGGCAGCACTTTCAAGTGCCACATTTATTTCAGCCACTTTTTCTTTTTTCGAAAACTTCGTTACAAGTATCAACAACGACACGACAATAACAATCATACCGATGTAGCTGAAGGCTTCGATGTACGTAATGCTTTTGCTTTTGAAAAGAAAACCGAACATCATACCGCCCACATTACCACCAGCTCCCACAATACCGCTAACCAAACCAACATTCTTTTCATTTACAAAAGGAGTAATGGCGTAGGTTGCACCATTCGCCATTTTAAGGAACAACGCAAAAGAGACCATTGAAATAATAGCCATCGTAAAAGAACCGGCCTGCGCAAACAAAATCAACCCGGCACCTTCGAGGAGTAATACTGTAGCCAGCAATAAACCTTTACCACGCATACCATATTTCTTCCCCACCTTATCCGCAAAAATGCCACCGAGCGCACGTGCAAAAATGTTCATGAAACCAAACACACCTGCCCAGAAACCAGCACTGCTTTGCGACAATTTAAATTCCTGTACAAAGTGTAAAGCCGCAATATTGTCGAAGGTTATTTCCATACCAAAACAAACAGCATAAGCCATAGCCAGCGCCCAAACTCTCCAGTCTTTTAATACACTGTAATCGGTTTTTGCTTTTACTTTTACTTCACGATCGATCTCATCATAATTTCCCTGTGGAGTATCTTTTGTAAAACGGAAATATAGAAATGCAGCAATCAACATCATTACACCGGGAACGATCATTGCATAACGCCATGCTTCGCCTTTGGTATAACCGAACCCGACAATAGCTGCAAATATGAGCGGCATTACCATGTTGGTTACACCACCACCAAGATTTCCCCAAC
>JAACZX010000225.1 GCA_009996555.1 Chitinophagaceae bacterium
AAGTAAAAGATATTTTTCTGAACAACATCGTTGCGACAAATATCAAACTTCCTTCGAGCATTATAGGTTTACACAGTCAGAAGATCAAAAATATTTCTGTTACAAATTATACAGTTCGTTATGATAAGTCAGGAGAAGGTTCTGCCTATAACCAGGTCAGCTTCCAGGAATTTGAGTACCCTGCTGCATCGTTATTTGAAAACCTGCCGGCCTTTGGTCTTTATTGCAGGAGTGTGGATGGGTTGTATTTGCAGAATGTAAACATGTATTCGGCAGAAAATGAAAAGCGACCAGCCATTGCGTTTGATCGTGTGAATGATCTTTCATTATTTTCTGTAACTGCTACAGCTAAAAACAGCAACACAGCACTTGCTCATTTCAGGAATGTAAACAAGGTGATCGCCGCCTATTGCAGAACAATGGATAAGAGTAATCATGTTTTTGCATCAGAAGAAGGAACAGTAAAGGGACTTACGATATCAAATACAAGCTTGCATTCATCGCAAACAGAATTGAAAAATGTGCCGGCATTAGCAGACCCATCTGTGTTTGATGATTTTGAAACAGAGATGAAATACGTTGTTCAGCAGGGAAAAGAAATAAAAGATATGAAGGCACACGATCTGTCGCAACCATTAACGGTGCGTATGGATGCAAAGAAAAAAGGATCGTACCAGGTATGCCTTCTTTCTTTAACGGAATCATCTTCTCCGCAGAAAGTAATTGTAAAATATGGTACTGCCACGCAAGAATTTATTGTTCGCTGGAATGAATGGGGATGGGCACCGATCAGTTTGATGAAGAATTTAGAAAAAGATCAGCCGATTGAATTTACAATATCAGCAGCAGAAGGATCAAACGTAAAAGTGGCAAGAGTTTATCTCCGTTACCAGGATATTGGTTTTACTGATTAATCGTTGTTATGGATGATTGTTGAATAGTTCACTTCACAGATAGTTCATTTCCCTCGTAAACTGTTAAAAAAGTATACTTTTTCAATACATTATCTGATATAATGCCTTTCTCTTTCTGTTACTTTTAGAAAGACAACCAAAGTGCATGAAAAGAATTTCTGTTATCCTGTTTTTTATTCCCGTGATACTGTCTGCACAAACAGCAGGTTATGTTGTTGATGCATTGGTAGTGCCCAAAACAACCGAACGCATTATTACTGTTGGTGGTGCAACTGCTGATATACAGGGTTACACCAACAAGGCTGTTCAGCTTGCTGTTGATGCATTGCCTCCGCAAGGTGGAACTGTAAAAATGGAAGAAGGCGTGTTCAGTATTTCGGCGCCAATCCGTCTTCGTTCAAATGTAAAGCTGTTGGGGGCTGGCATCAAAACTGTTTTAAAACGTATTGATGGTTTCCGCTCACGGTTTGTCATTGATGCAGATTATGGAGAGCTGAAAGTGACCGTTGAAAATGCAACAGGCTTTAAGCCGGGCATGAGCATACAAATAACCAATAAACAATATGCCGAGTGTTGGGATGTATCAACTGCAGTGATTACAGCAGTTGTTGCAGACACGTTGTATTTCGATACACACCTCATCAGGGATTACGAAGCAGACCAGGACGGAATGGTGACGAATGCCGGTTCTTGTGTGTCTGTTATCGGCGCAGAGAATGTGTTGATGTCGGGCTTTAGTATTGATGGTAATAAAGAGAAAAATGATTTGCTCGATGGCTGTAATGGTGGTGGTATCGTTATCATCAAATCAAAGCATGTAACAGTTGAACATGTAAGTGTGCAGAATTTTAACGGCGAAGGAATTACCTGGCAAATAACAGAAGATGTAACAATCCGTAACAACGACATTAGTGGCTGCAGTAATATGGGGCTGCATCCCGGTTCTGGTTCCCCACGTTCAGTTATTGAAGGAAACAAAAGTTATAACAACAAAGTGGGTCTGTTCATTTGCTGGCGGGTGCATCATAGCATTGTAAAAGGAAATCATTTTTTCCGCAACAGTGATAATGGCATCAGCACAGGGCACAAGGATACAGATGTGTTGTTTGAAAATAATTTCATTTACGAAAACGGTGCTGATGGTGTTTATTTCAGAGAAGAGATCAGCAGTAATTCTCCCCATCGAAATACATTTCTTGGAAATACAATTGAAAACAACGGGCTCAGCAAAGGAGGTTATGGATTGTTTATTGTTGGTAACGCAAAAGAAATTGTGCTGAAAAATAATATCATCCGGGATACAAAAAAAGGCACACAAAAAGCTGCTGTGTTTGTAGGTAAAACTCTTCCGTTGATTAAACTGGAGAACAACAATATGAGTGGTCACCCGGCAGGAAATATTGTGTACGAAAAAAAATGATGTATGAACATAGTAACGAAAGCAATAGTAAGTCTTGCAGCATTTTTCTTTCTGCTCCTGTTTGCAGGAGGTGAGTTATATGCTCAGTCAGGAACTAAACGCAGCCCTCTTGACCTGGCGAACCTTATAGTAGAGCACCAGTTGAATGAAATAAAATTGAAAGATGGTGAATACAGGAAAGGCAGCTGGGAGCAGGTAAAAAAGTCACGCATGCCGGTTGCAATGTATTGGTCTTATCCAACGGGTGTAACATTATTGGGTATGCAAAGGGTATATAACATTACAAAGGATGCAAGGATCATAAAATTCGTAAGTGAAAATAACCGCATCTCTGCTGAGCAATACGCTTTTCTGCGCTGGCAGAAAAACAAATTCGGCGCAGTGTATAATACAGATGGTTTTGAAAAACTGTGGCGACTGGATATGCTGGATGACTGTGGTGCAATGGGTGCTGCTATTCTTGAATCAACATTGCGCAACAATGTACAGTTTACGCCGGCCGTAAAAGAGCTGGCTGAGATCACAGGAAATTATGTAAGGAATGTACAGTATCGTTTGCCCGAAGGAACGTTTTGGCGGCCGGGCTCACCGGAAGGGCCAACAATTTGGGCCGATGATCTTTACATGAGTCTTCCTTTTCTTATTCGCTGGAGTGAATACAAAAAAGATACTGCTGCATTAACAGATGCTGCACAGCAGATCATTGACTATGCCAAGTATTTGCAGGACGATAACGGTGTTTGGTACCATGCCTACTTTGTTGAGAAGAAAACACGCAGTTGCTGCAAATGGGGAAGAGCAAATGGTTGGGTAGCAGTTGCCATTGCAGAAGTATTGTCTGTATTGCCGAAAACGCATCAGCATTACAATAGCGTCTTCACTATTTATAAAAAACAGGTTGATGGGATTTTGAAGTTTCAATCAGAGTCGGGTTTGTGGCACCAGGTAATTGATCATCCGGAATTAAGCTGGGGTACAGAAACATCCTGCAGTGCACAGTTTATTTATGCCATGGCAAGAGGCATTAACAAAGGATGGCTGGATGTTTCATACACTGATAAAGTACGAAAAGCATTTGCAGGACTTGAACAACGGATCAATGCAGATGGCAGCATCAGTAAAGTGTGTATGAGTACATCCATTGGTGATGATCTTGAATATTATAACAACCGTTCAACGAATGATCATGATTATCATGGAGCAGGGTTAGTGTTACTGGCATTAACAGAAGTACATACCATGAACCAGAAACTGAAATAATTGTTCGCTAACAGAGAGTAAGATGAAACGAATTCTTCATATCAGATTATTTTTCGTGGCGATGCTTGCAACAGCTTGTGTAGTTGTTGCTGGATTCAGTAAGTGGCCGGTTGAAAAAGATGAAGACATTCTTTGTGATCTTAAAACTGATCAGAACGTACACTGGCCGGCACCTGCTTCATTAAAGCCCGGCTATTTGCAAACCATTATTGATCCTGTTTACGGTACAAAAATAACACGCATTACAGGTAATCCCGGCGACAGTATGCAAGGCATCAACGGTCACACATGGTCAGCAAAGGAATCAAGGCATGGTTATTCAAAACGGCAGGCATGGAATGCTGACGAGAGTATGATCTTTTTGGATCGTCATTATCCAAACACATGGCTTGATGGTAATACATACCAGGTATTGTTTACAAGAAGATTTGACAAAGGTCATCCTGATCGTCCACGTCGTGATCTTCGCTGGAGCCATACAGAACCACATATCATGTACTTTCTGCAAACAGCAGCAGGTAAATGCCAGTTAGGAAAATGGGATGTGGTGCAGGATACAACATCAACCATTCTTGATCTGAAAGATTATATCTACTGTTCATTTGGTGATGGTGAAGGAAATCTCTCAGCCGATGGAACAAAAGCAGCAGTGTATGCAGTAAGAAAAGATAGCAGTAAAGTGATATTTATTGCAGATATAAAAAACGGCACAAGAGGAAAAGATATTGCAGTAACCACACTTGATAATTGTACTATTTCGCCATTGGGAAATTACATTGTTATTGATGGCGATTTTTATGGCGGATCCGATCGCATACAGGTACG
>JAACZX010000598.1 GCA_009996555.1 Chitinophagaceae bacterium
GAAATTTTATACGGTTGCCTGGTTGCCCGATTTGCGTGTACGTGCCACCTATGGTTACAGTGGTAACATGGATCCTTCTCAAACAGCGCAAACGATCATTGCTTACCTTGGCAATTCGCCTTATACCGGAAGCCCCATTGCAATTGTAACCGGCTTTTATAATCCTGATCTGCGTTGGGAGAAAACACGGATGATGAACTTTGGTGTGGATTTTAAAGCAATGACTGGCCGCATCAGTGGCAGTATTGAATACTACAGGAAAAAGAGTACAGATCTTTTTGGAGCTGTTCCAATTGATTATACGGCTGGCTTAAATGTGATGACCATCACAAAAAATGTAGCAAGTATTACCGGCAGCGGATGGGACGTTGTGTTGAATACGATCAACATTCAGCAGAAAAATTTCAGGTGGCAAACCAATATAAACTTTAATGCGAATAAAGATGCAATTGACGAATACTACTCCACTACAAATGCCACGAATCTTGTACTTGGTTTTGGTGTGGCCGGTATTAAGGGACGACCGGTTACCGGCGTTTATTCGTATCCGTGGGCAGGATTGAACCCGGCTACAGGTGACCCGATGGGTTATCTTGATGGCCAGGTTAGCAGCAATTATAATCTGTTAACGGGCAGTTCTCTCACGTTTGATCAGATACGCTACAATGGCCCTGTTTTTCCAACAGTATTCGGTTCGTTGGGTAATACGTTCAGCTGGAAACAACTCTCATTGTCAGTTGTACTGCTGTATAAATTCGGGCACTACTTTAAACGGCCTTCTGTTAACTATGGCAGTCTCATTGCCACAGCAAATGGCCATGCAGATTATTTAAATCGCTGGCAAAAACCGGGTGATGAACTCACTACAAATGTGCCTTCGTTTACTTATCCAAATCCTTCCGGTAACAGGGATGCATTTTATTTAAACGCAGAAACGTTGGTGGAGAAAGGAGATAATATCCGCATACAGTATGTGAATATTTCCTATGAAATTTTAAGGAGGAACAAAACATCATTTCCTTTTCAGTCAATCAACATCTATGCTGTTGCAAATAACCTGGGTATTATCTGGAGAGCAAATAAGTATAAGATCGATCCTGATTTTTATAATGCAGTTTCTCCTCCTGCCAAAAGTATTTCACTGGGTTTCAGAATAACGTTCTAACATTTAAAACTACGAACATGAAAAAAAAATATATCAATAGGTGCCTGCAAATTTTACTTTGTACGTTATTGTTTTCTGTTGTTTCCTGTAAGAAGTTCCTGGATGAAAAGCCGGATAAAAAAATGGTGGTTATCAGTTCTCTTCAGGATTTGCAAGGGCTGCTGGAAAATTACAACTGGGTAAATAAAGGGGTGGGAATTGGTGAAGCTGCTGCCGATAATTATTTTGTAACAAATGCAGACTATAACAGGTTATCGGATGATGAACGAAACCTTTACACATGGAACCCGGAACGGGTTTTCAGAATCAATGCATCGTCCAACCCGTGGTCGCAAATTTATGATAATGTGTACCGGGCGAATACGGTACTGTTCAACTTAGAGAATATTTTACGTACCGCAAATGATCAATCAGATTGGAATAATGTAAAAGGGCAGGCGTATTTTCTACGGGCGAAAAGTTTTTTAAATGCCGCATCAATCTGGTCGCTTGCGTATGATAAACAAACTGCTTCAACTGATCTGGGTATTCCTTTGCGACTCGATCCTGATTTTAATGTTGCTTCTGCACGGTCAAACATGCAGCAAACATTCGATCAGATCATCAGTGATCTGAAAGAATCGATTTCACGATTACCGTTGAATACTGAGAGTTCAACAAGGCCATCGCAGCCAGCTGCATGTGCATTGCTTGCACGTACTTATTTGTACATGCGGGAATATGACAGTTGTTATCGCTATGCTAATCGTTGTATTGAACAACGAAACGGCCTGGTTGATTATAATTCACTTAACGTGGGAGTAACTTTTCCATTTAGTTCGATTCTGTTTGAGAATAATCCGGAGGTACTGTACTATAGTTTGATAGCGTCTCCGACCTTACTTATTTCTTCTTACTCAAAAGTTGATACACTCTTTTATCAGAGTCATGATGATCATGATCTCCGGAAGCAGGTGTACTATCGTTCCAATGGCGATGGAACCTTTTTTTACAGAGGTTCCTATTTGGGTTCATCCAAGTTTGATGGTTTGTCAATACCCGAAGTATATCTCATGCGTGCCGAGTGTGCCGCCCGGAAAGGTCTGCTTACGGAAGCATTAAGCGATTTGAATACAGTTCTTGCGAAACGTTGGAAGACCGGTCACTTTTCACCTTTTACAACTACTGATCTGCAGGAAGCACTTCAAAAGATACTGGCGGAACGCCGAAAAGAATTGGCGTTTCGTGATCTGCGATGGATGGATATTAAGCGTTTGAATAAAGAGGGTGCAGGCATTGTATTGAAACGAATCATTTCGAACCAGGATTATATTTTGTCACCGAATGATCTCCGTTATGCAATGGCCATACCGGAAGATATTATATCAATGACGGGGATGCAACAGAATCCACGATAGTATTTTGCAGTACATGTAAAAAGCAGAAGAGCCGGTGCAAAGCACCAGCTCTTTTGATGATCAAAAATGAACGGAGTTATTCAAATGCCTGCCTTTCACTTTCAATTTGATAATCTGAACCGTAATTGGTATTCGGGTCACGGGGAGTGCCGCCTGCGTTGATTAAAAAATCAGTGAGGTCGTTTTCATCAACCAAAGATGTAGATGAAACCGTACATGCGGTTATTGTACCCTCGCATTCTTCGTACGGTGTTTCACTCACTTCCCACATCAAAGGGTTGGTGTAATCACTGGCGCTGGTTCCTTTGAATTTGAAGTATTTCGTTGAAACACTCTTTTGCTTTGCATTTTTGTCGGCTTTAAATGCACTTGCTCCAAGTGCAATTGTAAATACCATAATAGCTGCCAGCATCGGCAATATGAGTTTGTTCTTCATCGTGTTTAGTTTTAAACTTTTAAAAATTGTTTGAGTAATTCCGGCAAATGTTATTGACAGAATATAAGTATGCAAGCCACCTTAAGAACTGCGAAACATTATCCTTTACGTCTTTGCTCCCATGTTACAAAGGAGGCAGTTGGGCAATTTTTTGCCAGGGAAAAATGTACAAGTCTTTAGTAGTATTTGCTTTACCAGAACCAATAACCGCTTTTCGGGTTGCGGTTACAGCGGTTTTCACCCGAATTGAAAACCGCATTTGTTGCAACAATATTTTGAGAATGAATTTTACATGTCTGTCAGTTCATCTAAGTGGAGTTCCGAATCTTTCATCAAATCTAATATCCACCTAGCAGGATGTTGTTATCAATTCAGCCACTTTTTCAGGATTTACTTTCCCGTAAATCAGTTGGGGAAATACCGAAACGACTCTTAAATGCTTTTGAAAAATTAGAAACACTGGGAAAACCCAGATCATCAGAAATTTTTGAGATAGAATCTTTGGAAGACAGAATGCGGGCACGGGCGACTTCCATCCGCTTCACCGCCCAGAAGTGATAGGGTGACTCCCCCACTTCCAGTTTAAACAGGCTTTTAAAGATGGTTTTACTCATGTGCGCTTCTTTTGCCAACGAAGCAAGATTGGGAATACTGGTAAAATCTTTTTCTAACTGCAGCCTGATGGCATGGATGCGGCCTATTTGCTCCAATGAAAAGCGCTTGGTTTTTGGATTGAGCTCGTACTTACAGGTTAAGGCATAGGAAAGAAGTGATTGTACATTGAGCTCAAGCAAAAACAAGTTGAGCGTTTTTGAGCGCAGGAGGTGAATGATATTACCTGCCAGCTGCAACATAAAACCAGTGGCATAGAGCGGAGCGGGAAAAACCAGCGTAGGTTCTTTTCCTGCAACCTTGTCCAGGAATGGAATGATAATATCAGGAAAATATTTGGCCAACGTGCTGAGGTAATCAAAGCTGCAATGAATATCAAGTGTGGTAGTTAACTGGCCCGCATCAAAGCTTGCCCTGCTTTCCATATAGGGGAGGAAAAAAATATTGAACTGGCTGTTCTTGATTGTTTGATGACCTAATTGTTTAGTGTTGAATGATCCCGGTTGATCTAACTGGAGAGAAAATTCAAGCAGCGGTGTATCTGCCAACGCTTTGAATGTGTTACGGGTTCTAATATGGTAGCGGCTGTACCAGATACTAAAACCAACAGCTTCGTAAAACTGGAAGGTCATATTCCCCCATCCGCCATGCGCAATAAAACCTTTACACGATGGAAGGTAGATGCCCTTATCCATCAGTTCAACATTCTCACTCCACTGTATAAGATCAGCTTTCAACGATGTTATTTCAAAAGGACTTGCCATAGGCCAATAAGTTAGCGT
>JAACZX010000022.1 GCA_009996555.1 Chitinophagaceae bacterium
GATTCACTCAACAGGTTTGCAGTATTACGCATCAACAGTTTTGGTCCGGCATTGCAAAAACATTTTCTGAAAAAAACATTCCGTCAGCTGGAAAAAAAGAACGTCGAGCATTTGGTGATTGATGTGCGAAACAACGGCGGCGGTCTTATCAAAAAATCATTACGTCTCACAAAGTATATCAGCAATAAGCCATTTGTTTTTACTGATTCCATTTATGCTGTACAGCGCCGGTTACACAGCCATACAAAAGTGAGCAAGCGTTTTGTGTACAATCTTGGATTATTCTTTTTGAATAAGAAGCAGCAGGATGGTATGTATCGTTTCAAATTTTTCAATGACAAAGAGTATCATCCGCTGGCAAACAGTTATAAGGGAAAAGTGTACCTGTTAACCGGTGGTTATTCTTTTTCAGCCACCACGCTTTTTGCTGCAGTGGTAAAAGGGCAGGAGAATGTAACCATTATTGGCGAAGAAACCGGCGGCGGTTATTATGGTAACAATGGTGTGTTTATACCGGAAATAGTATTGCCCAACAGCAAAATGCGGGTGAGGCTTCCATTATACCGCATTGTAAATAATAAAAACTATCCAAAGGATGGGCGGGGTGTGTTGCCCGATGTGGAAGTGAAGGCCAGTGCCGAAAGCATCCGCCGCAACCGTGATCCTAAAATGGATAAAGCATTTGAGCTGATCATGCAACGGAAAAAATAATGCAGCTGTCAACATAAGTATGAAGCACATCTTTCTTTCTTTTTTGCTCGTTATACTATTTGCTGCCTGCCAGAAAAGTGCAGACACCGTGTGTACTGATGGCACGATCAGGTGGGGAGGTGAGCCTGCTGTTGATGGTCTTGGCTGGTATTACCAAAGTGAAGACCTGCCGAAATCTGTAAAGCTCAAAAATCTTTCCTCTGCCTGGCAGAAAGACGGGCTGCAAGTGAAAGTCTGCATCATCAGGCTCGATGAAAAATATCAATGCTTCTGTGCCGAACCAATGGATGTATATCAGATCAAAAGCATCCGCCAGCGGTAAACTCACTGTTTAACTTCCTTTTATTTCTTTGTTTTTTGTTTCAGGATAACTTTGCCATCTTCGCAACATTCCCTGTTGTGTATAAAAGTGCAAAGCCATCATGAAAAAAATTTTATTGGTTGAAGATGAAATGCATGTGGTATCGTTCATCAAAAAAGGCCTTACAGAAGATGGCTATGATGTAACGGTAGCGTTTGACGGTAACACCGGTTTGCAATTGTTTCATGATAACAATTTCGACCTGGTGATCCTTGATATTATGCTGCCCGATAAGAACGGGCTGGAGGTTTGTAAGTCCATACGTACCGTTAATACCAGTATTCCTGTTTTATTTCTTACTGCATTGGGCACTGCTGAAAATATTGTGCTTGGTCTTGAAACAGGTGCCGACGACTATCTTGTAAAACCATTCAAGTTTATTGAGCTGGTGGCACGCATCCGCACATTGCTGCGCCGAACAGAAACCGGCAGCGCCACACCAGAGCTGCAGGAAGAACATATCTACCGCTTTGCAGACCTTGAAGTGAATGATTATAGAAAAGAAGTGGTGCGTGATGGCAAACCCATATCACTTACAACAACAGAGTATAAACTGATGTTATACTTCATCAGAAACAGGAACAAAGTGCTTTCACGCACCGATATACTGGAGGAAGTGTGGGGTGTAAACTTTGATATTGGTACAAACGTGGTGGATGTGTATGTAAACTACCTGCGGAAAAAAATTGATAACCATGCCGATAATAAACTTATTCATACAGTTATAGGCATGGGCTATGTGCTGAAGGAGAACGGATAACCACTTTACTCACTTTAATTCTTTTGTATAAATGAAGTTGCAGATCAAAACCATGCTCATCCTGCTCACAGCCTTTCTCACCATTATTGTGCTGTTCAGCGGGTTTGTGTATTTATCTGTATCTAATTATTCATACGAAGATTTTTACAAGCTGCTGGAGATACGTGCTGTTACTGCCGCAAAAGCAGAGCTTGACCAGGAAGGCGGTTCGGAAGAAATGATTGCATTGCGTAACCAGTTTTTTGAAAAACTGCCGCAGGAGAAAGACCGTTACTACCGCATTACACCCGGCGAATCGTTTACCGATGAAGCAAAAGCATTAGATGTGCCTGTTTCATTTTTTAATGCCGTGTTGAAAGGCGGCTCGGGCGAGTACAGCAAGAACAGCATGTTCTACAAAGGCATCCGTTATAAAAGTAAGCTGGGTGAATATGTGGTAGTAGCATCTGCACAAAACTATTTTGAGCTGCATCACTCTGCTTACCTGCGCCGAACACTTATACTGGCCATTGGAGCAGCCTTTCTTTTTTCAGCATTGATTGCTCTTTATTTTTCACGCTATGTATTCAGGCCGCTGCGAAAGATAACCGACAGGGTAAAAGAGATCAGTTCAGAAAACCTGCACCTTCGGCTGGAAAATAATATGAACAATGATGAACTGAGTGATCTTACCCGAACGTTCAACAACATGCTGGACCGTATTGAAACATCATTTGAAACGCAGAATAACTTTATCAGCAATGCATCGCATGAGCTGCGTACACCCTTAACGGCTATTATTGGAGAAGCAGATGTAACCTTATCAAAGATCCGTACAACCGACGAGTATATTGAAACCATTAAGGTAATTCTTGACGAAGCAGAAACACTTGACCGTAAAACAAAAGCGCTGCTGTTTCTTGCACAAACCGGTTTTAATGGAAAGAACCAGAAGTTTGATAAACTCCGTATTGATCAGTTGTTATGGGATGTAAAAGAAACCATTGAAAAGATAAACACCAACAGCCGCATACATATTGATACCAGCCTGCTGCCGGAAAATCCGCTGAAGCTGAAAATAAAGGGTAATGAACAGCTGCTGCATCTTGCATTGAGCAACATCATCAGTAATGCATGCAAGTACAGTAATAACCGGCAGGTGAATGTATCCATCGGCGCATCGGATCAAAACGTGTTCATTATTGTAAAAGATCATGGTATCGGCATTCCTGAAAAAGAACTCAAATACATTTACGATCCTTTCTTCCGTGCATCCAACACATTAAAGTACGAGGGCTATGGTATTGGTCTTCCGCTCACCCGCAACATCATCAGGCTGCATAATGGTGAGATCATTGTTACATCAATGGTTGGTGAAGGCACTACTGTACAGATCAACCTCCCCATCGGCCAATTTGAGTTATAACATTTCTTAAACAACTGTGTAAGCATCTGTGCTGTTGCTGGAGTTTTTATTTAACAGAAGTAAGAACAGCTGTTTGTTTCTAATCGCATTCTAATCCCGGGCTGTAAATTCTAACTGCATTCTAATTGCAGCTTAAAACTGTTTTAATGCGTGTGCAGCAGTTTTGCATTCTTAATCGCAAAACAAAAAATGCTATGGAAAAAACAGTATTGGTACCAACCGATTTCAGCATCGCTTCGCTCAGCATTGTAAGAACATATTTGAATGCACAGCCAGCGGGCACAAAGCTGAATATTATTCTGCTGCATGGTCTTCATCAAACAGATTCGATCACCAGTTTGCTTTTCTTTTCCAAATCAAAGATGATACAGGAGCTGGTGAGTAAAGAATTTGATGAAGCATGTCATGTACTCAGGAACAAATTTGCATCGCAGATCAACAGCATGCGTAAAGATGTGTTCACCGGATTTACGCAGGCTGCCTTTAACCAGTATGCAGAAGCAAAGAAAATTGATGAAGTATGCCTCCCCGTTCTTTATAATCCAAAATTTAAAAACCGCAACAGCTTCGATCTTCTTCCATACATCAAAGCAAGCAATCTTGCTATTGAAACCATCGGTTCAGAAGTGGATGTGCCGATGCCTGAAAAAGGAAAAGTGGCTGAATTGTTTTTCAGTCGTGTATCTGTCAGCTGATAAAAAACAAATACAATTATGAAACTATGGATTGCCTATATCAGCATTTTTATACTTGGCATCGGCGGCTTTGCTTTTGCCTTTAAACATGTAACCAGCCCCGAGAAAACCATTTTGGGTGAGTGGAAAGAGATCGACTGGAAATACGAAACATCCGTTGCTTTTGCTGCTGATATTGCAGCAGCAAGCAAAGCAAAAACCGAGCAACCTGAGTTTTCATTTCACAAAGCAGAGGACTGGAGTTTTTTGCCTGATGGCCGTTTGCGTTTGGTGATTGCAGGGAAAGAGGAAACATTAACATGGCGTATAAAAGGGCGTGGGCATGTGTTGCAGATCAGGTATGGTGCAGACAGGATCGAGAATTACCAGCTAACCGTTTTAGATAACAACAGAATGGTGTTGAACGCAGAATCGGATGTGCAGGCACGTGGCATTGCACAGTTAATTTTTGAACGGAAAAAAACAGAAACGTATGCTCAGGAAATACAGTAACAGCAGAACACTGGGTGATAATGTGCGGCTGGGTGTGCTTACTGCATTCTCAGCCGGCATGGTAAATATTGGTTCACTGCTATTGTTCTTTTCATTTACATCAAACGTAACAGGGCACTATGCTATACTTGCTGCAGAGCTGGTGAAAGGAAACTTATACCAGGCGGCTGTGGTACTGGGCTGGATCTTCCTGTTCTTCTTTGGTGGGTTTGTGTCAAACATGTTTGTGATCCACCTCAATAAAAAGAATACCTATATCGCCCATGCCATACCTATTGTGCTGGAGATACTTTGTTTAGTGGCCGTTGGTACCTATGGACAGTTTTTCTATAAAGAAACACTTGTTGAAACAGAAGTGCTGCTGGCCCTGATGCTGTTTGCAATGGGCTTGCAGAACGGATTAACAGCAAGCATTTCAAACTTTGCTGTAAAAACAACACACCTTACCGGTGTAACAACAGACCTTGGTATTTTATTTTCCATGTTTACGCATAAGGAATACCGGAAGAACAAGGAAATGAAAGCGAAGGCCATCCTGTTGTTATCCATTGTTTCTTCTTATGCAGCAGGTGCCGTGGTGGCCGGTGTAACGTATATGCACATGGGTTTCTCCCTGTTTTTTGTCGTGAGTGCTTTCCTGGTGGTGGTGATCTTTTATGACTTCTATAAATTAAAGCTGTTCCGCTTTTTAACCAACAAGCGTACGAAACAGGCGGAAGTAAAACAGAACAAGAGCACACCAACAGCGTTTCCAAACGTTCAGTTGAAAAAGGAAAAGGAGGAAGTACCGGTTTACTGAACGTTCAATTTTGTTTATGTTGATTGATGGTTATACAACACGATGCGGCT
Organism: Chitinophagaceae bacterium; assembly: GCA_009996555.1. GTDB lineage: Bacteria > Bacteroidota > Bacteroidia > Chitinophagales > Chitinophagaceae > Lacibacter. The sequence goes on from JAACZX010000022.1 coordinate 5,274, forward strand.
TTTGCTGCGTCGTCTTTTTTTATACCTGTACCAGTTTGCCATTGCGGTACAGCTGAAGTACTTGCTGTTGTGGTGAAAGGATCAGCATGTCTGCATAATAACCCTGAGCCAGTTTACCCAGCAAATGATCACGGCCAATTACTCTTGCCGGGTAAAGTGATGCCATACGCAAGGCTTCATCAAACGAAATGCCCGCATGCTGCACACAATTGTTTACAGCACTCATCATGGTTAATGCAGAACCTGAAAGTGTTCCATCCGGTAATACATAACGACCTTCTTTCAGCAAATGCCGGTAAGCACCTTCTGTGGTTTCTGTTACTGCATCAGTAATTAAGAATAAGCGTTCCTGCATTATTTTTTTGCTGATGCGTACTGCTTCCCAGGAAGTATGAAACCCATCGCACACAATACTGCTATGCACAGTTGCATGATCGTAAACGGCGCCTACCATGCCCGGCTCCCTTCCCTGCAAAGGCGACATGGCATTGAATAAATGTGTAGCGGCAGTAATACCGCCGGTAAAACCATCTGTTGCCTGTTTGTAAGTTGCATTGCTGTGCCCTGCAGATACAACAATGTTGTTATCAACCAGCAGTTGTATTACCTCCTCACTGCATTGCTCGGGAGCAAGCGTCATCATCTTTACTGTTCCTTCAGCTTTATTGAGTAATAACTTTACTTCATCAACTGTTGGTTGTTTCATGTGCTCCGGTAAATGTGCTCCACGTTTTACAGGATTGATATAAGGCCCTTCCAAATGAACACCCATTAAACCACTGCCCGGGTTTTCTTTGAGAAATGTTTTTACCACATCAATTCCCTGAAGAAAAACAGCAATGCTGTTTGTGGCCATCGTGATAAGGAAACGGCTGCAGCCACCACTTACACAATAATCATCGGTTGCCTGTAGAGCAGCAGTACTTAACTCCTGCGAAAATAATTTTCCATTACCACCATACAGTTGCAGATCAATAAAAGCAGGAGCAATGGTATTGCCTGCAAGATCGTGGCGCTTAGCGCCGGCAGGTATGCTTGCTTCATCCGTTACAGCAATGATCTTATCACCGTTTATGAGTAATGCTTTGCCATTAAGAGATTCATTGCCGGTAAAAATGGTACCGTTGTAAAAAGCGATCATGTGTATTGTTTAAGGCAGAATGCTGAAATCATCTGCATCTTTTAAGAAAGGAAGTTTATGACGGATCTCTTCCAGTTTTTCTTTGGAGAGGGTGATGGTGAATACATCTTCTTCGTGTTCTTTTTCATACAGCACTTCACCCATGGCATCAATGACCATACTGTTGCCACTATGGTAAATGTTGTTGCCATCGTTTCCTGTTCTGTTTACGCCAATCACATAACATTGGTTTTCGATGGCTCTGGCTGTGAGTAATGTTTTCCATGCATGTACTCTGCGTTCGGGCCAGTTAGCCACATAGATGAGTACATCATATTCCGGAACGAACTCCTCCCCTGAAGGGGGAAGCTGGGAGGGGGTTTGCCTTGCCCACACCGGAAACCGCAGATCATAACAAACCTGCAGGTTAATTTTAAATCCGTTGACTGATGCGATCAAACGTTTTGTACCAGCTGAGTAATGTTTGTCTTCATCTGCGTAAGCAAACAAATGTCGTTTATCGTACACGCCGTATTGCCCGTTGGGCAGCATCCAGATAAGGCGGTTGAAATAGTGGGTTTCTCCAGCCTGGCCGCCCGGAGCGGCCTGGCTTGCCATCAAACTACCGGTCATGATCACCCGTTTTTCGGCAGCAATGCGTTTCATCCATTGTACAGTATCGCCCTGCATATCTTCTGCCAGTTGTTCGGGCTTCATACTAAAACCTGTGTTGAACATTTCAGGCAGTACAATGATCTGCGTGGGATGCTGTATGGAGTTGATCTTTTCTTCCAGCATCTGCAGGTTGGCTGCCTTATCTTCCCAATAAAGATTTGTTTGAATGAGTGTGAAACTAAGATGACTCATGCAACGAAGTTAGCGAAAGCGTACACTGATTGCAAAAGCACCGTACACTTCCTGCGGCTGGATCATTGACTTTGCTTCACGTTGTTTGAAATGATAATAAGCGGAGAAACCGATCACCGGTCCTGAAACGCTGAACCCGGTTTTGATGATATAGATAAACGGGTTGAGGGGAGATGTATATGTTCCTTTGTTTTTGCTGAACAACGGACCCTGCACGGTTGCATTGTAAGCCTGCGCCATGAGCATGGGTTCCAGGAAAAAGACAAACTCTTGACGATGGTAATTTTGCTTGCTGTTACGACCCAGTCTTCCGGTCCAGTATGCTGTTTCTGTTTCTGCATCCATTTTACCGGTTTTGAATAAAAGCCCGGCAGCGGCATTGGTAAATGTATTGCCCAGCATTGCTTTACCGGCAGCGTGAAGTGAAACATTCTTTGCAACAGCAAGCGGGTGATAATAACGAAGCGATGCATTCAATCCCGGTTCATTGTTCACCTGGTTTTCCCAACCATATATTTTGTAAAGACCAATGAGCTTATGGTAATTTGTTTGTACTGCTTTGCCTCCAGCAGCAGGGCCGACAACACCTGCCACAACATCCCACTGCAGCACACTGCTGTTATGGTAAACATTGGTTTGTCCGTAGCTGCCATAGAGCCAGCCTGCATACGGACGATCCTGCTTTTCCAGTACCTGTTCCAGTGAACGGCGGTTGAGGTATGGGTTAAAGATCATTTGCCCGGCTTCTATACGATGGAGTTTTTGTGCCAGCTTTGCAGGTTGTTTGTTGTTGGCAAGCCACTGGTATTTTACAAACAGTCCGTTGGAATAATAGCGATCCTGTTTTGTGAAGTTGTAATTGTCATTTTCAGTGGTAATGGTGAGTTCGGCTGTGCGTGCTGTGGTTGTTTGCTGGGCGGAACCAACAATTGCAGAACAGAGAAAAAGAAGCAGGAGAAGGGCTGAATGACGCATGCAGTGCAAGTTTACGAAAACAAATTATCTGTCTGTTAAATTGCATTACCTGTTTAGCGAAGCAGTTCGCTGATCACATTTTGTTCGTATCCTTTCTGCAACAGGTAATCGCTGAGTTTCTTTTTACGGATGAAGTGATTGGTTTCGCCTTTCAGTTGTTTCAGTTTTTGATCGCAGAGTTTTTGTGCTGTTGACCAGTAATCTTCTTCACTAATTATTTTCAATGCTTTTTTGATGACATACTCACTCACCTGTTTTTGTTTGAGTTCGTATTTGATCTTGATACGGCCCCATTGCTTCATACGGAAGCGCCCGCCTGCAAACTGGATGGCGAAGCGTTCTTCGTTGAGATAGTCTTCTTCAATCAGTTTCGACAAGAGATCCTCCACATCTGTTTTACGTAAACCAAAACCATAGAGTTTTTCTTTTACCTCGCTGTGGCAACGTTCCTGGTAAGCACAATAATGCTTTGCTTTTTGATGGGCTTGCTCTTTCGTGAGTTGTTGTTTGTACATGAGTGGAGCAAATGTAAGAAGCAGGAAAGAGTTTTTCCCACAAAGACACAACGTACACAAAGCAAGCATTGGCAGGTATACGCAGTGATGTTTAAACCGATGCACAGTTTGTATTTGCACTTGCATCGGAAGCAGGAGAAGAGTTTACTGGTTTCCCACAAAGACACAACGTGCACAAAGCAAGCATTGGCAGGTATAAGCATTGATATTTAAACCGATACACAGTTTGTATTTGCACTTGTATCGGAAGCAGGAGAAGAGTTTTTCCCACAAAGACACAACGAGCACAACGAATGTAATTGCCCGTTTGCTCAGTGATGTTTATGTGATGTGGGCGCTTATTATTACAATCGTTTATTTTGCAGCATGGCTTCAGCATTATCCCTTCAACATCAACTTCCGTTAAACGATGCATTGTTTGTATTTGCACTTGCATCGGAAGCAGCAGAAGAGTTTACGGATTGTAACACACTCATTACCGGTATTGGAAAAGTAAGTGCAGCGTATGCACTCACCAAATACATTGCACAGCACAAACCTGCTATGATCATTAATCTTGGTTCGGCAGGCAGTAATACCTTCAGCAAAGGCGAAATAGTTTGCTGCACAACATTTATTCAACGGGATATGGATGTGCGTGGATTAGGCTTTCAACTTTACGAAACACCATTGAGCGGTATTGATCCCGTATTGAAATATGGTATAGAGATCGATGGTTTACCGCAAGGCATTTGCGGTACGGGCGACAGTTTTGAGATGAATCATGCTGTTACGGATTATACTGTTGTGGAGATGGAAGCATACCCGCTTGCCTTGATCGCACAAAAAGAAAACATTCCTTTTCTGTGTTTAAAATATATATCGGATGGTGCTGATGGCTCTGCTGCAGATGACTGGAACGAACTGGTGCATAAAGCAGCGGTGGCATTCCGGGAGTTGTTGTTTGCTTAGGTGTGCCATACCTGTTGCAGGCTGATAAACCGCATGCTCTACCTGGAGGTATGGCATACGTAAAAAGGCCCCTGTAAGAATAGAGGGGCATGGGTCCAAAACTCAGGGTATTCACTCCCCAATCAACCTTGTGCCGGGCTTAGCTGTTCGTGATCGGTTTCCTGTTTTTTACAGCAACGCAACACCTGTATGAACACATGCCCGGGCTTAGTATTTTATTGCTGAAACAGTGCGAGCATGGATTGTGCCTGCTGCTCTGTATCAGCTTCATCGAGTAATTCATTGAAACGCTTGATCTCCCTGCCGGAAAAAAGAAAGTGTGTACCGGCAGCAGCTGTTTGCACAACCACGCATTTACAATGCTCATTGCTCAGTTGCAGGCTGTGTTTATACTGCTGTTGTATTGTGCGGCGAAAGGAGTGGAAGTCTTTTTCTTCGAGTGTAAGCATTACACACAAATAAGCTAATTGGTACTGCCCGCATTGGTTGCAATACACAACATATCCGTCTTCACCGCAGTATAATGTTTGAAAGTGGCAACTCATAGTTGTACAAACTTCGGTTGCTGTATGTTGTTTTGTTTACATGATTGGGAAAACGATTTACGCAAAAGGGAAACCGGAACGTTTTAACAATATCACTGCGAAGAATGAAGCCGTCTTTTTCTTTCCGGTTACTGTGTAAGTCTTTGCACAAATGAAAAAGGGTGATTGCTCACCCTTTGTTTGTTTGTTACCAATTTGTTCAGGCATAGGCATGTTCTGTTTCGCCAATGTACACGTAGTGTGCGGGGTAAACGACCGGTCTTCCTCCGCTGAAGCCGTTCTTTTCCAGCAGCGGCATTAATGTTTCTGTAAACGCATCAAATGCTTCCTGTGATTCCCATACATCTACCACACACCAGGCACCGGGTTTTTCAAAACCCACATGCGAAATAATTCCCCTGGGATGTTCATGTCCTGCAGCTTTGAGGTCGTCCCAGATCTGGTTGTACTGCCGGGCATTCCCACCGGCAATGTTGAACTCCACAACAATCTGTTTCATGTTACTTGTTTTTAGTGATGAAAACGGAAACGGAGTTTCAGCGCTATCATGATCAGTAGGTATTCAGGGGGAGGAACAGCAAAGGTACTGTGTAAAGGGAGGGGTTTGCAAGCGAAAGTTATGCACCGGCATATCCTTTACCTTCTGGTCTGCACGAAAGCGAACAGGTGGTTATGGAAAACCCATATCCGTCGTTAAAAAAATAAACCTACTTGTCTTGTAGACTAATTGAAAAATAATCCGTTTGTTTGCCAACGGTCAATAGTTCCTGTTATGATACAAAAACCAACCTTCCGGGAAGCGCTCCGGTTCTGGGTAAAGCTGGGCTTTATCAGTTTTGGCGGCCCTGCGGGGCAGGTTGCCATTATGCACGAGTTCCTGGTAGATAAAAAGAAATGGATCAGCGACAGTAAGTTCCTGCATGCATTGAATTACTGTATGATCCTGCCGGGGCCTGAAGCACAGCAGCTGGCCACTTATATCGGCTGGATGCTGCACGGCACCCTTGGCGGGCTGGCTGCGGGAATACTGTTTGTGCTGCCATCGATGTTTATCCTGCTTGGCTTAAGTGCGGTGTATGTTTCCTTTGGTCATGTGCCGCTGGTGTATGCCCTGTTTGGCGGGTTAAAGCCTGCTGTGATCGCCATTGTGCTGCTGGCCCTGCTGAAGATCGGGAAGAAGTCGCTACTGAGCCCGTTTCATTACCTGGTTGCAGCAGCAGCGTTTGTCTGCATTTTCTTTTTACATCTTCCTTTTCCGCTGATCATTGTTGGTGCCATTGTTACCGCTGCTGTTACACGCAGGTTTTTTCCATTCTTATTTGAAACGGGTAACAGGAAGGAAGCAGCCAGGGATCTTGATGAGAGCGGTTATTTTATTAACAAGCATACAAAGGTGGAAGGTGTGGGTTTTAACCCCCGCCGTTTCTGGAAGCAGGCGGGTACAGGTGTATTGCTGTGGACCGCTTCACTGGCCTTGTTTTATTTTTTTACCAGCGATTTTGTTTTCTGGAAACAGCTAGCTTTCTTTTTTACACAGGCTGCACTGGTAACATTTGGCGGTGCTTATGCTGTGCTGCCGTATGTGGCGCAGGTGAGTGTTGAGCAATTTCACTGGTTGTCGAACCTGCAAATGATCGACGGGCTTGCGCTGGGTGAAACCACACCCGGTCCGTTGATCATGATTTTGGTGTTTGTTGGTTTTATGGCGGGGTATAACCGGTTCGATCAATCCATTGTGATGGGTTCGCTGGGGCTGGTGGCCACCACGTTCTATACTTTTCTTCCCTGCTTCCTGTTTATTTTCATGGGTGCACCGTTGATTGAACGCACACAGGAGAACAAGACGGTGAAGCAAATTCTGTCGCTTGTTACTGCTGCGGTGGTGGGGGTGGTGCTGAACCTTAGCATTTACCTGGGTAAGGCGGTGTTGTTTCCGAAGGAGTTTTCGGCGGCGGGGCTTGACCTGCTGTCGTTGATATGGGTGTTGCTTTCGTTTGTGGCGATGTACAGGTTTAAGGTGGGGATGATCAGCTGGATTGTTGTGAGTGCACTGTTCGGGATGATCCGTTATTTGCTGGAGCAGGGTTTATGAGGGTGATTGGAGGTTTGGAATTTGGGAGAGATGATTCGCTACGCTTATCATTTTGGGTTCACGCAGAGGACGCAAAGGAGCGGAGACGCAAAGACAGCTGCCGCTGTTGGTGACTGCCCACCTAACTGCTAATCATTCATTCATTTGTTTTTGGGGTAGATGATTCGCTACGCTTATCATTTTTGGTTTCTCGCAGAGGACGCAAAGAAGCGGAGGCGCAAAGACAGCTGCCGCTGACTGCCTACCTAACTGCTAATCGTTCATTCATTTGTTTTTGGGATAGATGATTCGCTACGCTTATCATTTTTGGTTTCTCGCAGAGGA
>JAACZX010000599.1 GCA_009996555.1 Chitinophagaceae bacterium
TTTTGCTGCAACTTCTGTTTTTGGAAAGGTTTATAAATCTGAAATGCTAACAGGAAAAACCACATTCGTGAATTTTTGGTTTCGAAATTGTGCTCCATGTATAGCCGAACTAAAGTCGCTTAATCAATTGTATTCTGACAATAAGTTAAATCCCAATTTTCTTATGATAAGCTTTACTTATGAAGATGATAATACAGTTAAACAATTTATTGAAGAATATAATATTCAGTATGATATTATTTCGCTTTCAAGAGATGAATGTAAAAGATTAAATTTTTCGAACGGTTACCCCACAAACTTTATTTATGATAAGAATTCTCGAATTACGTTCATGAAGGTTGGGGGTAGTATCAATGAACGTGATGTTGAAAAAGAATTTAAGGAGCTGGTTTTACCTGCTTTAAAGAAGGAGATTAGTAAATAATTCCAGTAAGTATTGATATTTTAATTAGAACAGGTAATTATGATCTATTTGAGACTTCTTATAGTAATATACTTTTTCTGTATTAATGTGTTGCATAGCCAGTCCACATCTAATTTCAATCTTAGAATTGAAAGCAAGTTGAATACCTTTTGAATAGTACACTATTAAATAACTCACTTGGCATTTTATTTTTTCAAACAACAAGACTCCATGGATTGCGGCCCTACCTGCCTTGCCATGGTCTGCAAACACTACAAGAAAAACATTCCTATCTAAATCCTGCGTGATAAAACACAGATAGGAAAAGAAGGTGTTAATCTTCTCGGCATAAGTGAAGCGGCCGAGCAAATCGGTTTTCGTACCAATGCAGTAAAGATTACGTATAAACAGTTAATGCAGGAAGCTTTATTACCAGCTATTTTGCATTGGAATCAAAATCATTTTGTGGTAGCTGTACCGCAAAAAACAAAAGGGCAAAAGAATTGCAGTTGCCGATCCGGCCAAAGGAATCATTACCTATACCAAAGAAGAATTTGGATATTTATCGGGCAGCATCAGTTATATCAGTAACCTGCCGGGGCGCACCGACAGCTTTCTGGTAAAAGTAGAATTACCGAATGGCCTTGTTACAAACCGTGGCAAACAGATTTTTTTCCGGAATAATCTGCATGCACAGGCCAGTGTAGTTACAAGTGAACGAAGGTTACTGGAACGCTTTACGGGTAAGTTATATGAAATGATAAGACGATAGAATTATTTTGAGGAAATCTGAATTAAATAATGATTCTTCTTTCCCTTTTGCACCAGCAAATATTTTTCATGAAGAAGTAATGAAGCTTCAATCTTCATATCAATAGCTTCTACTTTTTTACGGTTGATACTTACACCGCCACCTTGTACAGTTTTGCGTGCTTCGCCTTTGCTGGGGAAGATGGTTGTTTCTGCTAAGAATGAAACAACATCAATACCCGCATTGATCTTGTCTGCTGCAAAATCAAACTTGATGACGCCATTCATACTTTCGAGATCTTCAATGCTTAAACTTTCGGCAGGAGCAGTTTGGTTAGCAAAGATCTTTTCAGTTGTTTCAAGCGCTTCTTTTAACGCTTCGTCACCATGCACAAATTTTGTTACTTCTTCTGCAAGTCGTTTTTGTAAAATGCGTTTAGCTGCATCAGCTTTATGCGAAGCGATCAAACCATCTATCTCTTCTTTTTCAAGGAATGTAAAAATTTTGATCCATCCTTCAGCATCAGCATCACTTGCATTTAGCCAAAACTGGTAAAACTGGTATGCCGATGTTTTTGTGGAATCAAGCCATACATTCCCCTGTTCAGTTTTGCCAAACTTGGTGCCATCGGCTTTTTTGATCAACGGGCAGGTAAAGGCAAATGCTTCTCCATTTACTTTGCGGCGGATGAGCTCAGTACCAGTGGTGATATTTCCCCACTGATCGCTACCGCCCATTTGCAGTTTACAATTCTTGTTTTCGTATAACCAATAGAAATCGTAACCCTGCATTAACTGGTAAGCAAACTCGGTATAACTTAAACCCACTTCGCTTTCAATACGCTTCTTTACACTATCCTTTGCCATCATATAATTGATGGTAATATGCTTGCCTGTATCACGCAGAAAATCAATAAATGAAATACTTTTGAACCAATCGTAGTTATTGGCCATTTCAGCAGCATTGGGCTTTGCTTTGTCAAAGTCAAGATATTTTTCCAGCTGGGCTTTAATGCCTGAAACATTTTTTTCCAGCGTTGTTTCATCCAGTAAGTTTCTTTCCTGGCTTTTACCACTTGGGTCGCCAATCATACCAGTGGCACCGCCAACCAAAGCAATGGGTTTATGCCCGGCCTTTTGAAAATGTACGAGCAGGAGAATTGGTACAAGGCTGCCAATATGCAGGCTGTCGGCTGTAGGATCAAAGCCAATATAGGCTGTGGTCATTTCTTTTTTCAGTTGATCTTCCGTTCCGGGCATAATATCCTGTATCATTCCCCTCCAGCGTAATTCGTCAATCAAGTGCATGATTTCTAATAGATTTTCGGCAAAAGTAGGGCACAGAAAAGCATTTTGCTCCATCCCGGGCAATAAACATTGAAAATCAACGTTTCTCCATGCTGCGACTTTCCTGAAACAGAGTTTGCTTTCGGCCGGATAATGTTTACTTTTGTTAGTGCCTGAGCAGCTTTCATTTAAAGGGAAGCCTCTTTAATAAGAAACTAATTGTTTATCTGAAACCTGACCGGATGATAACCCGACTCACCCTGATCCTATCCGCAACCCTGTTGTTTAGCGTAAATGCATTTACGCAAATACGTATTTATTCCAACGAATTTTTAAACATTGGCGCTGGCTCCCGTGCATTTGGTATGGGTGGCGCACAAGTAGCTTCTGTGAGCGATGCCACAGCTGGTTACTGGAATCCTGCAGGATTAACGGCAATAAAAAATAACCCATCACTTTCACTGATGCACGCCGAGTATTTTGCCGGCATTGGTAAATATGATTTTGGTGCCTTAGCCATTCCTGTAGCAAACAACAAACGCACTATCGGACTTTCTTTTCTGCGCTTTGCCGTTGATGATATTCCAAACACACTTTATTTGATTGAGCCGGATGGCAGTGTGAACTATGCCAATCTTCGCTCGTTTTCTTCTGCTGATTATGCGGTGATATTATCTGTGGCGCAAAAGATCAGAGAAACAGAAAACAAGTCAATGAGTTTGGGCGTGAATGCAAAAGTGATTCACCGTAAAGTAGGAAGTTTTGCCACAGCCTGGGGCTTTGGATTGGATGTGGGCTTTCAGATGAAGGGAAAAAACTGGTCGTTTGGCGCAGCCGCACGTGACATTACTACAACGTTCAATGCGTGGTCGTTTAGTTTTACTGAACGTGAAAAAGAAGTTTTGTTTCTCACAAATAATGAAATTCCTGTAAAATCAACAGAGTTAACTGCTCCACGGCTTGTGGTAGGCGGTGCTTATGATTTCAGGTTTAAAAAGAATCTCTCATTAAAAGCAGAAGTAAATCTTGATCTCACATTCGATGGCCAACGGAATACACTCCTCAGTTCACAAGTGATCAATGCTGATCCGAGAATTGGTGCTGAGTTAAATATTAAAGATGTGTTCTTCCTGCGTGGAGGAGTTTTCAATTTTCAGAAAACCCTGGCCGATGGCGATACACTTAACCAAAAGAAAGTGTGGATCTACCAACCTGGCGCAGGTGCAGGATTTAAGCTGGGCAGTTCGTTTTATGTGGACTATGCTTTTACCAATCTTGCCAACCAATCTAATCCCCTGTATACGCATATAGTCTCTTTACGTCTCGACCTTACGAAACCCAACAACCAAAAGAAAAATAGCAAGTGATGAAACGCTTTTTACTTTCCATTACCATATTGCTTTGTGCAGTTGCCGGAGCAAACGCTCAATCATACATGAATGAGTGGATCGACTTCAATAAAACCTATTTCAAATTTAAAGTAGGCGCTACCGGTGTTTACCGCATATCACAGTCGCAATTAAGCTCAATGGGTATTGCCAATGCCGATGCAGCACATTTTCAGTTGTGGCGTCATGGCAAACAGGTACCTGTTTACACCTCAGTTGCAAATGGAGCAATTCCTTCTAACGGGTTTATTGAGTTTTGGGGCGAAGTGAATGACGGGAAATGGGAGAGAAGAATGTATTTAGAACCTTCGTACCAGATCAATGATCAATGGAGTGTCTTTACTGATACAGCATCTTATTTTCTTACAGTAAATACAAATGCCGGAGATAACAGAAGATTAGTACAAACTACGAACGACCTTTCATCACCCTTACCTGCGGAGTCTTATTTCAGGCATAATGCAGCATTATACTATCGTAATAATCTCAATTTGGGATATGCGGCTGTAATCGGTAATTATGTATACTCTTCTGTATTTGACAAGGGT
>JAACZX010000600.1 GCA_009996555.1 Chitinophagaceae bacterium
AATGCACCAACAAAGCTCATGAAGAATATGGATTATGGCAAGGGTTATAAATATTCGCATGATTATGAAAGCAATTTTTCATCGCAGGAATATTTGCCGGAGAAAATAGCCGGAACAAAATTTTATGATCCCGGAAAAAATGCAAGAGAAGAAGAACTTCGTCGTTTTCTGAAACAACTCTGGAAAGAGAAATACAACTACTGATCAATATGCAATTGCACTGGACGTTAAAGAAGTTTGCTGATCTTACATCGTACGAATTGTATGATATTATCTGGTTGCGAAATGAAGTGTTTGTGGTAGAGCAAAATTGTGTGTACCAGGATGCAGATTACAAAGATCTGAAGGGCTGGCATTTAATGGGGCGTAATGAACAGGGAATACTTGCAGCGTATGTGCGGTTATTACCACCGGGTGTTTCTTATGCAGAGCCTTCAATTGGCAGAGTAGTTACGAATCCTGTTGCAAGAGGAAAAGGGATGGGCAGAATATTAATGACTGAAGCAATGAAGCAATGCGAATTGCTGTTTGGTAAAAAGAACATTAAAATTGGCGCACAATATTACCTGCTGAAGTTTTATTCATCACTCGGGTTTGAGCAAACAAGTGAGATCTATCTTGAAGATGATATTGAGCATATCGAAATGATTCGGAATTGTGAAAATTAGTAGGTATTTTTACGTAGCACCGAAAGTAAAACTGCTTAAAAGCCTATGCCAGTAAGGGTTTCCACCGATCTGTTTGAAGAAAAAATTTTGAAGTTCAAAATTTGTTATCTAATATTGCCCTGTATCCAATTCGAGAAGAACCAAATATCCAATTCTATGAAAGTACGTACACTTTATATTCCCCTGTACGCTTTACTGCTCATTACTTGCTGCACTCAGAAGCTGAATGCACAGATTGGATTATCTACTTCTAATTCCCGTTTTGAAATTGGTATTGATGTTGGCCCGATGAATTTCCTTGGTGACCTTGGTGGTAACCGTGGAAGAGGAGGTTACGGTCCAAAAGATAACAACGTTCCTGTTACAAACATGATTGCAGGTATTTCTGCATCTTATTATCCTTCTGAATGGTTTGGTTTGCGGATTGCAGGAAACATTGGCAAAATGGAAGGTGATGATCGTTTGGTTAAACAAAAGCAACCGGCAGACACATGGGAAGGTTCAAGAAAATACCGCAACCTTACTTTCCGCTCACCATTGTATGAATTATATGCAGGTGTGGAAGTTTATCCTACAGCATTTATCAGCTTAAAGAATGGAACAGGATTGCCCCGTTTCCGTCCTTATGGTATCATTGGCATTGGTGTGTTCAAATTCAATCCGCAGGGATTGTATAAAGATCCTGCCGGCAACGAATCTTGGGTTGATCTGAAACCGCTGCGTCTTGAAGGACAAGGCATGGCCGAAACCGGTATTCCTGAATACAGCCTTATCAATTATAATGTACCAATGGGAGTTGGTATTAAATATGATATTACTGAACGCATCACATTTGCAATTGAACTCATTCACCGCAAAACCGGTAGTGATTATATTGATGATGTAAGCAACAAGTACATTGATCCTGCTTTGTTTGATCAGTACTTAACACCCAGCCAGGCAACAATAGCAAAATACCTGGCAAACCCAAGCTCATTTTATCCGAATTCAAACCCTGGTTATACTCCGTACCGCATTGGCAAAAAAAGAGGGAATCCTCAGAGGAATGATTCTTATTTCTCCAGCACATTCAGGCTCACCTGGAAGATAGGTGATGTGTATGCAGACTGGTTCCGAAATAAGAACTCCATGAAATGCCCGCAGTACTTCTAGTGTACCCGAATTAATCCAAACCATACCCAATCCCTAAAATGAAAACTCAAATCTCCAAAACAAAATCAAAAGCGCTTGCAATTAACCCTGAGCTTACAATCTGGTTATTGCGTATTGGCTTAATTACACTCTACGTAGTGCTTTATATTTTTAAGAAAAAACTCTATTTATAACTTCTTAAGCAAGGTATGTAATAAACGTTAGTCCGTACCCTTCTCAGTTTTACCAATCCTGTGAAAATCCAATGAGAACCAGCGACCGATATTTATTTCATCATGCCTTGCTTATTTTTTTCCAGTGTTTAAACCAGGACAATCCAACTATTTGGCAAAGTATGCAGTAAACGTTAGCCCGAAAACTTTTCGAACGTTTCCAATCCTGTGAAAATCTGAAAAGAGAACCAGGGACCGATATTTACTTCACCATGCTTTGCTTTGTTTCTCTTGGTCCGTACTCTATCCTGTTGCCCCCCTTTTGGATTTGGGGGGCTTTTTTATTTCAGGACGTTAATGATTTATGTTATAGCTCTGTCTTCAGAAACTTAGCAGTATGACTTTCTTTGCAGCCGAGTAATTTTTCAGGTGTGCCTTCAAACAAAATTTGTCCGCCACCATCGCCGCCTTCAGGGCCAAGGTCAATAATATGATCAGCTACTTTGATCACATCCATGTTATGCTCAATCACTAATACTGTATTGCCCCTGTCGGTTAATTTGTTCAGCACATCAAGCAGGTGCTGTATATCCTGGAAGTGTAACCCGGTTGTTGGTTCATCAAGAATATAAAATGTTTTGCCGGTATCTTTTTTTGCAAGCTCTGTTGAGAGTTTTACACGTTGCGCTTCGCCACCGCTGAGTGTAACAGCGCTTTGCCCAAGTGTAATGTAACCCAGTCCAACATCTTCCAGCACTTTGATCTTACGATACAAATACGGAACAGGCTGGAAGAACTCAACAGCTTCTTCCACCGTCATATCCAATACATCAGCAATGGATTTTCCTTTGTAACGTATCTCCAGCGTTTCACGATTATAACGTTTGCCGTTACATTTTTCGCAATGCACATATACATCCGGCAGAAAATTCATTTCAATTACACGCATGCCACCACCTTCACAAACATCGCACCTGCCTGTTTTAACATTGAATGAAAAACGACCTGCATTATAACCACGAATTTTTGCTTCGGGCACTGCTGCAAACAATGTTCTGATTTCAGTAAAGAAACCGCAGTATGTGGCTGGGTTACTTCTTGGCGTTCGGCCAATAGGCGATTGATCAATCTCAATCACTTTGTCAATATGCTCCAATCCTTTAATACTTTTATAAGGCATTGGAGTGGCTTTTGAATCGTAACAATGTTTGCTGAGGATAGGGTAGAGTGTTTCATTGATGAGTGTACTCTTTCCACTTCCGCTCACACCCGTTACAACAATCAGTTTACCCAAAGGAAACACTGCATTTACATTCCTTAAGTTGTTTCCTGTAGCTCCTTTCAGTTCGATTGTTTTACCGTTTCCTTTTCTTCTTTCTTTGGGAACGGGAATTGTTTTTTTGCCGTTCAGGTATTGTGCAGTTTCGCTTTTTGATTTCAATACATCGGCCGGTGTGCCTGCCGATACAATTGTGCCGCCATGTTTACCTGCCTGTGGTCCCACATCAATCAGGTGATCAGCAGCAAGCATAATATCTTTATCATGTTCAACAACCAATACGCTGTTGCCAACATCACGAAGATTTTTTAATGCTTCAATCAAACGATGATTGTCTCTTTGGTGAAGACCAATGCTTGGTTCATCAAGAATATAAGTGATGCCCTGCAGTTGCGATCCGATTTGTGTAGCCAAACGTATACGCTGACTTTCGCCACCGCTTAATGTGCGGCTTGAACGGTTAAGTGTGAGATATGTAAGACCAACATCAAGTAAGAATTGTAAACGTTCCCTGATCTCTTTCAGCACATCTTTAGCAATAGTTGCCTGTTTATTGTTGATGCGGAGTTCCAAACCATCGAACCAGGCAGCGAGGTTATCGAGGTTTTGTTCGCTGAGTTCGGCAATGTTGCGGTTATCGATTTTAAACCAAAGACTTTCTTTACGTAAACGTGCTCCGTTACAACTGCCGCAGGTTTTTAATGTAGTAAACTGTGTAACCCACTCACGCAAACCTTCGGTACTGTGTGTTGAGGTAAACCAGCGTTTCAGCATTGGAATAATACCTTCGTAACTGCCGGTATATTCCTGTGGAACAGTTTCATCATTCACATCTACCTCCAGTGAAGGGTTAATATTTTTATCACCAAACAGTAACAGATCAAGTTGTTCTTTCGGAAGTTTTTGTACGGGTGTATCTAATTTTATTTTGTATTTTTTTGCAAAAGCCACCACCTGGTGATAAACACTTGCATCACGTTCCTCACCTAACGGAGCAATGCCCCCTTCTTTTACAGAAACACTTTGATCAGGAAGGATCAACTCCATATCTATGCTGTACACATTACCCAATCCTTTGCAGGTGGGGCATGCACCATAAGGAGAGTTGA
>JAACZX010000226.1 GCA_009996555.1 Chitinophagaceae bacterium
GTTTGCATCGCCACCTAATTCTTCTTTGATGCTTTTCATCTGCTGATGAAGAAAATATTCACGCTGTTGTTTATCCAGCTCCGTTCTTGTTTTGTTGGTAACCTTGTTCTTTAATTCGGTGTACTGTAATTCTTTCTGCAATAACGTTAGCAACAATTCTGCACGTTGCTTAATGTTTTGCGTTTCAAGCAGCCGTTGTTTTTCAGAAATATCACTGTTGAGGTTATTGCTGACAAAGTGAACAAGAAATGCAGGGTTCTCAATATTCTTCAGAATAATAGATGCTTCGCTTGGAATATTTGGCGACAGCTGAATGATCTGTGCAGCCATATCCTTGATTGAACCTGCAAGCGCTTTGAAGTTTTCATCTTCCGGTGTTGGTTCTTCCTGCAACACTTCCACTTTTGCTTTAAAAAACGGATCATCAGAAGTAAGCATGTTAATACGAAAACGTTTCTTCCCCTGTATGATCACAGTTGTTCCGCCATCAGGCATTTTTATCAGCTTCACCACTTTTGCAATGGTGCCTGTGTATTCAAGATCAATAACGGTTGGGTCTTCCACGTTGCTGTCCTTTTGTGCCACCACACCCACCAGTTTGTTGGTCTTGTATGCTTCGTTTACTGCCTGTATGCTCTTATCTCTTCCCACAGTAATGGGCAATACCACACCCGGAAATAATACTGTGTTACGAAGTGGAAGTATTGGCAACTCATCCGGAATTTCCATTTCCTCTTCGTTATCAGATTCAGCTTCATTCAATGGAATAATGGGTAAAAAATCTACATCCTCTTCTCCCGATCCCAAAAACAAATTCTTTTCGTTCATAGTTAGTGCTTTAGTCATTTTGACAGATAAGCCCCTTACTCAGGGGCTTTCTATATCATATTGTTCTATTGCCAAGATTAATGCCAGACAGTTTTGCCTGAAAAATATGCAGGTGTTTACTGTGTAATGGCAAGTATGGGTTTACCCACACAGCCACTTGGCATTTGAATGCGCAGCAATGCTGCAACAGTTGGTGCAATATCTGTCATATAAACTTCCTGGTTGCTTTTACCGGGTTTAATACCCCAGCCATACCACAATAACGGAATATGACTGTCGTACGGATTCCATAAGCCATGTGTTGTACCTGTGGGGCCGCCATCTATCCAGCCCGGAGCAAAAATGATCTGTATATCACCACTACGTTTGGGATGCCATCCGTTTGCGATCCTGTCTTTTACAATTGCATTCATTGGTTGCTCCGTTAATTCATCCAGTTCAAATACCCGATCCACGCCTTTAATAGCTCTTGCATAATTCATCACCATCTGAACAACTGCTGCACGGTCGATCTTTGCCGAATCGATGAGTTTATTATTCAGGCTCACCTGGTAGTTAGCTGCTCCCAATACAATATTTTCTTTGCCGAATGTTTCTTTCAACTGCTTATTTAAATCAGACACCAGCTTGTTATCATCAACAGCACCGCCCGGCAGTTTATGTTCTTTTGAAAAACCAGGCACATGCGCCACACCATGATCAGCCGTAAGGAAACTGATGTACTGACCCTTGCCGACCGTTTTATCTAAATAATCAAACAACTCACCAAGATCTCTATCTAACCGAAGAAAGCCATCTTCAGCTTCAATAGAATTGGGACCAAATGCATGACCAATATAATCAGGCGAAGAAAAACTAACTGCCAGAAAATCAGTAATCACATCTTTACCCAGCTCTTCATTGGCAATAGCTTCTTTTGCCATCATCAGCGTCATTGTATTTCCGTAGGGTGATGAAGAAACAGCTCCGTAGTTTTTTCCAATAAACTTTTTAAAGTCGTAAGGAAATCCTTTCTGATCTGCACCAAAAGGCTTGCCTTCATAATCATTTTCATCTTTTGTACTTTGTACATAAGTGTTTACAGGATATAATGTATTCCATCCTTTCTCATAAAACGCATCTACATGTTTTTTACCATTGAATGTTTTTACCCATTGTGGTAATTCATTCATGTAATAGGTTGATGTGATCCAATCGCCGGTACGTGAATCGTACCAGTAAGCAGCATTGGCACTATGCCCTGCAGGCAAAATACCTCCACGATCTTTTATAGCAATACCAATTACTTTACTTCTGAAATTAGTTGCAAGACGAAGTTCATCGCAAATGGTTGTTGTAAGCATATTGCGTGGACTCATTTCGCCTGCATTAGAAGTGCTGCCAACTGTTTTTACTGTTTTATCTTCACTGCAATACATCATTCGCCCAGCTTCATAATCGTACCATGCGTTACCGGTAATACCATGAACGGCAGGTACACTTCCGGTATAAACACTGGTATGCCCGCAAGCTGTAATGGTTGGCGTGTAAGGAATAAATGTGTTTTCGCAACTGAATCCCTGGTTCATCATCCGTTTAAAACCACCGTTTGCTGCATAACGATCGTAAAAACGGTAGAGATAATCCCAGCGCATCTGGTCGACCATAATACCTACCACCAGCAGCGGACGCTGTACAGTGCCCGCTGCTGAGTTTGTTGTTGCAACCTTTTGCTGAGCTTTTACCAGAGAAACAGAAAATAAAAGGAAAAGGGAAAATAAAAAACGCATACAATTGATTTAGAGCGCAAAGATACCCTTGAACAGCTGTTAGCAAAGCTAATTTTCCATGAACGTAAAGCTTGCAGCAAACCTTTATGAAACAGTGCCAAACCCTTACCTTTGCGGCAAATTTTTCACCCTTAACAATTTCATCATATGGCAGATATTTTTGAGAAGCTGATTAAGAACTATGGCCCCATTGGTCAACACAGAGAACGTGCACATGGCTATTTTGCTTTCCCTAAGCTGGAAGGCGAGATCAACAGCCGTATGAAGTTCCGTGGTAAAGAAAAGATTGTGTGGAGTCTTAACAACTATCTCGGTCTGGCCAATCATCCGGAAATCCGCAAAGTAGATGCTGAAGCAGCCCAGCAATGGGGCCTGGCATACCCAATGGGTGCACGTATGATGAGCGGAAACTCAAACCTGCATGAGCAGCTTGAAAAAGAATTGGCTGAATTTGAAATGAAAGAAGATGCTATCCTGATGAACTTTGGTTACCAGGGTATCATGAGTGCAATTGATGCAGTTTGCGGTCGTCATGATGTGATTGTGTATGATGCAGAAAGTCATGCCTGCATCATTGATGGTTTACGTTTACATCCGGGACATCGCTATGTTTTTAAACACAACGATCTTGAAGATTTTGAAAAGCAAGTGCAACGTGCAACGGCCTTGATTGAAAAGCAAGGTGCAGGCGGTATACTTGTTATTACGGAAGGTGTGTTTGGTATGGCTGGCGATCAAGGTAAATTGAAAGAGATCTGCGATCTGAAAAAGAAATATGATTTCAGAATACTGGTTGATGATGCACATGGCTTTGGCACACTTGGCAAAACTGGTGCAGGTGCAGGTGAAGAGCAAGGCTGCCAGGATGAAATAGATCTTTACTTCAGCACATTTGCAAAATCAATGGCGTCAATTGGTGCTTTTCTCGCAGGCCCACGTGTGATCATTGATTACATCCGCTACAATATCCGTTCGCAGATCTTTGCGAAAAGTTTACCAATGCCCATTGTGGTGGGTAACCTGAAGCGTTTAGAAATGCTGAAGAGTATGCCTGAGTTGAAAGAAAAACTCTGGAGCAATGCACGCAAGCTGCAAAGCGGTTTAAAAGAAAGAGGATTTGATATTGGTAAAACAGATAGCCCTGTTACTCCTGTGTATATGACAGGTGGTGTGGAAGAAGCAACGGCCATGGTGATGGACCTGCGTGAGAATTACAACATTTTTGCATCAATTGTGGTGTATCCTGTAATTCCGAAAGGACATATCATCTATCGTTTGATCCCGTCTGCAGCACATACTGATGCAGATATTGAAGAAACACTTGTTGCCTTTTCAGAAACAAAGGCCAAACTGGATGCAGGTGCATACAAAGTAGAAGCAATTCCGGATATGGCGAATGCCTGATTTTAAGGGAAAGAATAATGAGCCACGACCTTTAAGTCGTGGCTTTTTTGTTCTACAAACATGATGAAAATACGGTAATTGATATGGGTTTCCCTAATATCTGCTAACGGTTACCTATTACTACACACGATACCATTGTATTTTTCGTTTCTCTTTTATATTTTCGGGCTTCAACAGGAACTGTACCCTGCTGAATAACAATAACCAATATTCTATTTGATCCAAAAACCATCCCATGAATTGGATACGTAAAACCTTTTTGGCACTCACCTTTCTTTTTGCACTTTCGCAAACATCTTTTGCACAGATTGATACTGAGTTCTGGTTTGCAGCACCGGATATTTCTTCCAGCACAG
>JAACZX010000601.1 GCA_009996555.1 Chitinophagaceae bacterium
GCGGATTGATCTGTTTTATTCTTTTACCCATCATTAACGGCAAACGTAATGAAAGCGACCAAACACATACAACAGAAAATACTTGATGCCCATCACTTAGATCAGGAGTTGATGCGCTGGCGGAAATTCAGTAAAAAGGTTGCTTTTACCAATGGTTGTTTTGATATACTGCACGCAGGTCATATCCATTCATTATCGCAGGCCGCATCTTTTGCTGATGTATTGGTAGTGGGTTTAAACAGTGATGCATCTACCAAACGTTTAAAAGGCGAAAACAGGCCGGTAAATAATGAACAGAACAGGGCACTCCTGCTTGCATCACTTGTAATGGTGGATGCTGTTGTTTTGTTTGATGAAGACACACCGTTTGAATTAATTACGAAAGTAATGCCGGATGTATTGGTAAAAGGCGGCGATTATACGGTTGATACAATTGTGGGTGCAAAAGAAGTGATGGCCAATGGCGGCACTGTTGAAATTATTCCATTGGTGGAAGGCTTATCCACTACTTCACTTATACAAAAAATTGAGCGTTTATAAAAGAGTTCTCAAAAACTTAATCTTACATCAGTCGGCAGCTTCTTACTTTTAGGTGAAGGAAATTCCCCCGATTGTTATGGTATCTGAAAAACGCAAGATCATAGTAAGAGACATCAGCTGGCTTTCGTTTAATGCAAGGGTATTACAGGAAGCCAACGACCCTTCTGTACCGCTTCGTGAACGTGTACGTTTTCTCGGAATTTTTTCCAACAACCTGGATGAGTTTTTTCGTGTGCGTGTAGCCACGCTGAAGCGTATGGCTGAGTTTGGCGATAAAGCAAAAGAGAAAATGCACCTGGAGAAAAATCCGCAGCAGATCATTGAACAGATCCAGGATATTGTACTGCAGCAGCAAAATGAATTCAACCGCATTTGGAACGATGTACAAAAGGAATTGAAAAAAGAAAAGATCTTTCTTGTTACAGAAAAACAACTGAACCGTGAGCAAAAGAAATTTGTAGAAACTTTTTTTGATGAAGATGTGCGGCAGGAAGTTATTCCGCTTATGATCGAAAGTGCACCCCAGCTTCCTTACCTCCGTGAACGTTCGCTTTATTTAGCTGTTGCTATGAGTAAAAAAGCGAATGCCTATAAAAAGAAATATGCCCTCATTGAAGTACCGGCCAAGCACAAACGCCGTTTTGTAAAACTGCCTTCGCCTGCCGGTCAGCACCATATTATTTTAATGGAAGATGTGATCCGTCATTGCCTGCCCAAAATATTTTCGTTTATGGGTTTTGATGAGTATCACGCCCACATCATTAAAGTAACAAAGGATGCCGAGCTGGATATGGATTCTGATGTGAGTTCATCGCTCATCCAAAAAATTGAAAAAGGATTAAGGAACCGCCGCAAAGGAAAACCAGTCCGTTTTATTTATGATAAAGAAATTGATGCCGGTCTGCTGGAATACCTCATCCGCCGGTTAAACCTGAGCCGGAGAGACAATATTATTCCCGGCGGCCGCATCCATAACTTTCGCCATTTCATGGATTTTCCTGCAGATGTGTTCAGCACAAAACATGAGCGGAAAAAACCATTTGCTCACCCGTTGCTCCGTCAATCCATTCGTGTAACAGGTGAAATAGTGAAGCAGGATATGCTCCTGCATTTTCCGTATCATTCTTTTGATGCAGTGATTGAATTGCTCCGTGAAGCAGCAATGGATCCTGATGTAAGAGAGATCAAGATAACGGCTTACCGTTTAGCAGAAAATTCAAAAGTGATTAATGCTTTAGTGAATGCAGCACGCAATGGCAAACAGGTAACAGTTATGCTGGAGTTACGTGCCCGTTTCGACGAAGAAGCAAATCTTGAATGGAAGGAACGACTGGAAGAAGAAGGTATAAAAGTACTGCTTGGTGTACCCGACATGAAAGTTCATGCCAAGCTTTGTCTCATCAAAAAAAGAACAAAGAACAAAACCATTCAATATGGTTTTGTGAGCACGGGTAACTTAAACGAAAACACATCAGGAGTGTATGGTGATCATTGCCTGCTTACTGCAAACAGGAAGATCATGGCCGATATCAACCGCATCTTCAGTTACCTGGAGCACCCCATCATCAGCCGTTTAAAATTTCTTCGCCAATGCAAAACATTAGTAGTAAGTCCAACCGGTATGCGAAGCAAACTGCTGCACCTCATCAGCAATGAAATTGCCAATGCAAAAAAAGGATTACCTGCTTCCATTATACTTAAAATGAACAGCCTCAGCGATGAAATGCTGATTGAAAAACTCAACGAAGCAGCCCGTACCGGAGTTGAATTAAAACTGATCGTACGGGGTATTTTCTGCATGTTTACCGAAAGCAGTAAGTTTAAAGTAAAGCCCTACTCCATCAGTATTGTTGACCGGTATCTTGAACACAGCCGGGTGTTGATATTTCACAATAATGGCAAAGAGAAAGTTTATCTATCTTCGGCCGACTGGATGATACGCAATCTCGATCATCGTGTTGAAGCAGCAGTTGAAATTACAAACAAAGCCATTCAACAGGAACTGAAAGAGTGTATCAACATCCAGTTAAAAGATAATGTAAAAGCGAGGGTACTGGATAATCATTTGCAGAATGTATATGTGCAGCGTAAAGGCAAAACAATACGTTCGCAGGTGGAGATCTACAATTTCCTCCATCAAAAAATGCTGAAACAATTTGAAACTGGCCGCCATTGATATTGGTAGTAATGCTGCCCGTTTACTTATCACTGAAGTGGAAGAAAATCCGCCTGGGTTTTGATGTATTTGAATCAGGCGATATTTCGAAGATCAAGATCAATAAAGTTGTAGAAACCATTAAGGCCTACAAACACCTGCTGAATATTTATGAGGTAAAATACCTGAAAGCATGTGCTACCTCCGCCATGCGTGATGCAAAAAATGCACAGGATATCATCCGGAAAGTAAAACTGGAAACAGGTATTGAAATACAGGTGATCAGTGGCGACGAAGAAGCATCGTTTATTTACGAAAACCACATTGCCGAAAATTTAGCAGGCGAACACTCCTATCTCTATATTGATGTTGGCGGTGGCAGTACAGAACTTACCTTCTTCAATGAAGGGAAACTGGTATTTAAAGAATCGTTCAACATTGGCACCATTCGTTTGCTGAAAGGACTTGTTACCGATCAGCATTGGGAAGACATGAAAGAATATATTAAAAGCCACACAAAAGGCAAGAGTGATATTATTGCAATTGGCTCGGGTGGCAACATCAATAAAGTTTTCTCATTATCAAAAAAGAAAGAAGGAAAACCACTTTCGCTTGAACTGTTAAGAGATTATCATAAGGAGTTCAGCAGCTTTACAATGGAAGAACGCATGAAGGTCTACAAGATCCGTGAAGACCGTGCTGATGTGATTGTACCCGCCATACAAATCTACATTAATGTAATGCGCTGGGCAGATATTGAAGAAATTTATGTTCCAAAGATCGGTCTTGCAGATGGTCTTGTTCACATGCTGTATGATGAGGTGAAGAATAACAGATTTGAGAAAAACACATTACTGCTTTGATTTTGGAAAGTTGAATTGGGAAATTTTGAAATTGTCGTATTTCATTACTTCTTATAAAATTTATTGCAATGAATGAAAAAGACCTCAAAATCCGCACAAGAAAATTTGCAATTGATATTTTAAATCTTGTAGATAAAATTCCAAACAGGCGAAGTGGCAATATTATAGCAAATCAACTTGGCCGTTGCGCATCTTCTGTTGCAGCCAATTACAGAGCAGCATGCCGTGCCCGGTCTCAGGCAGAATTTATAGCTAAGATTGGTATTGTGGAAGAAGAAGCGGATGAATCTGTTTTCTGGATCGATCTTCTGCCGGAAACCAATAACAGCACCAAAGACGCAATACAGCCATATTTAACTGAAGCAAGAGAACTTACAGCTATATTTACATCCTCAAGTAAAACTGCCAAGCAAAACCGGAACAGTAAGCAGTAAAGCAATTTCAAAATTTCCCAATTTCAAAATTTCAACATTCAATGTCTGTCAATAAAGAAGTAAAACGCATTACCACAAACACGTTGCAAAAGATGAAAGCCAATGGAGAAAAGATCTCCATGATCACAGCGTATGATTTTTCTTTTGCGAAATTGTTTGATGCAGCAGGTATTGATGTGATACTTGTTGGCGACAGTGCCAGTAATGTAATGGCCGGGCATGAAACCACGCTGCCCATTACCCTTGAGCAGATGATCTATCATGCACAATCAGTATTACGTGGTATTCATCGCTGCCTGGTGGTGGTTGATCTTCCGTTTGGTACGTATCAATCGAATTCGGA
>JAACZX010000602.1 GCA_009996555.1 Chitinophagaceae bacterium
AATGCTTGAAAAAAAGAGCTGACGGTATTTCTTAACTTAAGTGAACGGTTTATTGCAGCCCGCCAATTCATTTTTGCAGTATCATTTAACAACAACAAACGATATGCAAAAGAAAAGTTTATGGATGGCACTTGCCTTTGTATTGGCAGGCAGTTTACAGGTAAATGCACAGGATCAGGACAGTTTGTATAGAAATTGGTTTGTCGGCAGTTCACTGTACCTGTTAGGAAATTTCGACAATGTAAACAACCCGGAGTATATACAAGTAAATGCGGGCTACAGGATAACACCCAAAGATGTTGTTCATTTCAGATTTAAACGATCCGTTTATGCATGGCCGTTAGGTATTCCTTTCGGGCCATCCTTTGATGCACCGGGGCTCAACTATCCCGGTCATGCACGCATACTTGCACCCACAGCAGGATACCAGCGGTTTTGGTGGAAAGGAGCTTACACCGCCGTTTATGCATTGAATGCTTTTGAAAAATACATGGATGCAGACAAAAAAAAGATAGGGAACGGATACACGTTATACCTCGATTTTTATTTGGGTTACCAGTTTAAGTTTTTTAAGAACCGGTTCTTTTTTGAACCGGCTATCGGGTGTAGTTACTGGCCGGTGAGAACGAATGTTCCGCAATCATTTACAGCAACAGAAAAAAAATGGCCCAACTACTTTATACAACCAGGGCTTGATTTTGGTTATAATTTTAATGTTAAACGGAAAAAATGAAAGCCGTAATCTGCACCCGGTATGGGCCGCCCGATGTTTTGCAAATTCAGGAAGTTGCGAAACCAATACCCAACGACAATCAGATTCTTGTGAAGATCATTGCTTCTGCGGTTAACTCAGGAGATGTAAGAGTAAGAAGTCTTGATGTGAAGGGAATGATGAAATTTGTTATGCGGCTGGTATTAGGAATTTCAAAACCAAGAAAACCCATTCTGGGAACTGTATTTGCCGGTGTTGTTGAAACAGTTGGAAACAAAGTTTCGAAGTTCAAAGCAGGCGATAAAGTATTTGGTATGACTGGGTTTAACTTTGGTGCCCATGCAGAGTATACAGCAGTTCATCAAAACAGCAAGGTAATTGAAATGCCTGCTAATGCTTCATTCGAAGAAGCTGCCGCCATCGTTTTTGGCGGACATACAGCCATCTACTTTTTAGAGAAAGCAAAACTTGCAGATAAGGCAAACAAAAAGATCCTCATTATTGGTGCAACAGGTTCAGTAGGAACGGCTGCAATTCAACTGGCAAAACATTACCATGCTGATATAACAGTGGTGTGCAGTTCCGAAGGAAAAAAGCTTGCTGGCGAACTGGGAGTTACAAAACTGATTCTATACGACAAGGAGGACTTTACTAAACAAACAGAAAAGTTTGATATAATTTTTGATGCAGTTGGCAGATCAAACAGAAAGCAATGTAAACAACTCCTGAACAGAAATGGAATTTATAAAAATGTAAACAGGTATGCTTCGGAAACAACACAACAACTGCAGCTGTTAAAAGAGCTGTTTGAAAAAGGAGCGTTTAAGGCAATCATTGACAAGACGTTTCAAATAGATGAAATAAAAGAAGCACACCGGTATGTTGATACGGGACGGAAAAAAGGAAATGTTGTGCTGAAAATTGGCGAATGACACAAACATCACCAATGCTTGCAGCATTTTCAACATATTCCACTACACTGATCAATCAGCTGTTCAGGCATCACAGTTCAATC
Organism: Chitinophagaceae bacterium; assembly: GCA_009996555.1. Lineage (GTDB taxonomy): Bacteria > Bacteroidota > Bacteroidia > Chitinophagales > Chitinophagaceae > Lacibacter. The sequence goes on from JAACZX010000602.1 coordinate 1,728, forward strand.
CTTAGCAATGTAAACTGTGATGCCTGAAAAAATAACTGCAACGTATTTCTTAACTTAAGTGAACGGTTTATTACAGCCTGCTGATTCACTTTTGCAATATCATTTAACAATAAACGGATATGCAAAAGAAAATCTTATTCATTGGTTTTATCTTCATGATGACAGCTGCGCTGCAGGTTAACGCACAATATGCTAAAACAGACAGCACGCATAAACGGTGGTTCGTTGGCAGCACGTTGTTTTTATTGGGTAACCTGTCTTCAACTAACCCGCCAAACTTTGTTCAGCTTAACATCGGCTATCGTATTACAGGAAAAGATGTGCTTACAATAGAACCAAAAACCTGGAAATATGCATGGCCAAATGGTATTCATCCATTGTTTAACAAAGCCTATGGAAAACCGGAAGAAGAATTTCCCGGTTATGTTCGGGAGTATGGCATATCAGTGGCTTACCAACGGTTTTTGCATAAAGGTTTGTATGCCGAACTGAATGTGATGCCTACTCTGCAAAAGTTTGTGAACAATGAAGGCAAAAAGATTGACAGGGGTTTTCAGCTTTTCAATACTTACCGTGTTGGTTACCACGTTAAACTTTTTAAAGATCGTTTTTTTATTCAGCCATCTATTGCAATTACGCACCGTGCTTACCACACAACATTACCTGATGGATTTAAACAGTTAGATGATAAATGGTCGAAGTTTATCTTGGGCGAACCGGGCTTCCATTTTGGGTTTAATTTTTAATTGATCATGTATGCATGCACACAAAACAGTACAATATGCATTGATGAGGGCAGCAGCACAAGCTACTGGTAACCAGTATCTGCAAACAGGAACAATCTTATGTCATAAAAATGTTGATATAAACAACATAAGAAAATACTACTCCAACTGACTACATATCAGTTTGTTCGTAACAACGAATGATGAAGCTGTCTGCTCAGGCTCAGTTTTTGTTGAAACATATCTGCTGTTGTTAACGAATGAAATGTTCTTTAGCGAAAAGCCAGAGCTGGTAATTTTTTCGTCAACAGCAATTGTTTAATCTGATAAATGAATAATCATGAAAGCACAAATTGTTGAACTGGAAAAAGCGTATTGGCATGCAATGGAAGCACACGATTTTGAAACAATAAAAAAGCTGACACGTTTTCCCTGCATTGTTGCAGGAAAAAATGGTGTACAAAGTGTGAGTGAAGCAGCGTTTAAAAAAATGTTTGACTCAGGTGCCGGTGCAAAAATTAAAGTGATGAATATTGACGGCATCGAAACGCAGACCATTGCAGATAATACTGCAGTTATAGCTTACCTGATAGAGATTGGTACAACAGAAAATGAGCAGGGGCATCCTATGAAGTGTGCCTGTACGTCCACTTGGGTAAAAGAAAATAACAACTGGGTTTGCGCACTTCATACCGAGGTGGAACTGGTAAGCGAAAGCGTATTGTAAAATTTCTGCAGAGCTGGAAGTATACGCATGCTCATATACCGGGGGAGCTTTGTCTTTCCCCCGGTATGTGTTTCGTCTGTCTGTGCGGCTGGTGCAACCGATCTCCGGGAGTAAGAAAAGACTATCAGCTTTTGTACTTAACTTCAATAATATATTTTCAGTCAGCAGCGGCAATCATAGCGTTTCAATTGAGATAAACAGATTAATCATTGCAACGGTCACTAAACAATGAGCAACCTCATACCAAATATCCGCACAGAACAATGCACAGTTCATCCTGCATTGCGTTCGCTGATACGGAACATCATTATTATAGAGGTTGATTTTGGAGCTGTTCCTTTAAAATTGGAAAGCAACTTTATGCCTTCGCCCCACCAGGCAATGTTCATTAATCTTTACACACGGTTTAAGTCGAAAAAATCAGGCGAAAACAATTTCAACAGCGTTACGTCCTGCACATTGGTTGGCGCACAAATTACTCCCTTCAAACTACTGGCCGAAGAAAGCCATAAAGCTGTTTCAATTATTTTTCAACCGGGTGCACTAAACCGGTTGTTGAAAATTCCGATGACGGAAATGTTTGATAATGGTTACAGCGCAAGGGAAGTTATTGGCAGGGAAATAGAAGAACTTTTAGATAAATCGCATGATACAATTTCTTCAGGCGAATTGGATAACATTGTGCAGTCTTATTTTCTCAGAAAACTATCACGGGTAAACGAACAGTTGCCCATTGATCATGCACTGCAACACCTTTTAATACATCACAATGCAAGCTTAGATAAGATTGCAGCAATGGCTTGTATGAGTGTTCGCAATTTTGAACGAAAATGCAAAGAACGTTTAGGCATGCCAGCCAAGATGTATGCACGCATAGCCAGGTTTCATAAAGCATATACAATTATTGAAAGCAAACCTGTTATCTCATGGTCACGGTTGGCTTATGAAACAGGATATTACGATCAAACACACTTCATCAACGATTTTAAGGAGTTTGCCAGATTAACGCCTGCAATTGTGCACAAAGAATTATCAGACGGACATTTTCGGTTTCAGTTGGATTGGGACAGGATGTGACTTTGTCGTTTTTTTATGATCAGGGCTTTTTTCTCATAGATAGCTTTGAGGAAATAAAATGACGAAAGATGAAAA
>JAACZX010000603.1 GCA_009996555.1 Chitinophagaceae bacterium
CTGAAGCTGATGAGGATGGTTGTTTTTTTGCTGCTGAGCTGTTCGGTATAAAAATTAGTCACACTATCCGGAAGAAGCAGTTTAAAATCGGGGAGTTTAAGGTTTTTAAGGTGTGCCGGAATGGTATCGTTGCCTGCAAAAACCTGTGTACATGTAAAAAAGCTGATCAGTAGGAATAAATGTTTCATGCCTGCAAGATAAAGAAAGCACCGAAAGGGTTGCAAAGCCAGGACAGGGGCTTTACCCAAAAAATGCTGTCCGCATTTTGCGGCCGGTTACCTTATATTTGCAGCCTTAATTAATATTCAACGAGTTTTTATGGCAACTACATCAGATATCAGTCGTGGTATGATCATCAAGCAAGACGGCAGCTTGTATAAAATTGTGGAGTTTGGCGAAAACAAAACAGCTCGTGCAGCCGCAAAAGTGTGGGCTAAGCTGAAGGGCGTTGATAACAACCGCTCTATTGAAGTTACCTGGAACAGTGGTGAAACCATTTATCCTGTTCGTGTGGAGCGTCATGATTTTCAGTTCCTTTATAAAGACGATACCGGTTATAATTTCATGAACACCGAAAGTTTTGAACAGATTGCTGTTCAGGAAGCGGTAATTGATGCCCCCCAGTTTTTGAAAGAAGGCGATTCTGTATCGGCCCTTATCAATACAGAAACCGAAATGCCCATGAGCATTGAGCTGCCCGACAAAATTGTGGTGAAGATTACTTACAGTGAGCCCGGTGTAAAAGGCGATACTGCTACCCGCACGTTAAAAGCAGCTACCATTGAAACAGGTGCAACAGTAATGGTGCCCTTGTTTGTAAACGAAGGTGAATTGATCCGCATTAACACCAAAACAGGTGATTATGTGGAAAGAGTAAAGGAATAATTTAGAAAAGAATATTTAGGAAAGGCGATTTTTTAGAATCGCCTTTTTTTGTGTTTTTTTATCGTTTTTTCACCCTTTTTCGGCTGTTTTGGCCCAAAATCATAAAAAAAAGCAGTTTTCTGGATTCGATTCCCTTAACTTAGCCGCCCAATATTTTTCAACTTTTAAACCTCACGATCATGGATTTTAAACAAATTCAGGAACTCATCAAATTAGTGAACAAATCCAACCTCAGTGAACTCACCATCGAAGAAAAAGACTTTAAGGTTACCATAAAACAAAAAGAAGAAATCATTCAGCAAACGCTCATCTCAGGCCAGTTTCAACAGGCACCCCAGGCTTTTGCCCCCGCTCCGGCGCCAACTGCAGCTTTACCGGCAGCAGCACCGTCAGCACCATCTGCATCGTCTGCTGCAGATGATACCAGCAAGTATGTAACCATTAAGAGCCCGATGATTGGTACGTTCTACCGCAAGCCTGCTCCTGATAAACCATTATTTGCAGAAGTAGGTACAGAAGTTACTCCGGGCAAAGTGGTGTGCATCATCGAAGCCATGAAACTCTTTAATGAAATTGAAAGTGAAGTAAAAGGTAAGATCGTAAAAGTGTTGGTTGAAGACCAGTCACCTGTTGAGTACGATCAACCTTTGTTCCTGGTAGATCCAAGCTAATTTGAAAATTAATTTGAAAATTTGATAATGAGTCAATTTGAAAATTGTAATACAACTTCAAAGCTCATCCAGCGTTTCATTTTCAAATTTTCAAATTGACAAATTTTCAAATTGTTGACTACCTAATTCTCAAATTTTCAAATTAAACTCATGTTTAAAAAGATATTGATTGCCAATCGTGGTGAGATTGCGTTACGTATCATCCGCACCTGTCGTGAAATGGGCATTAAAACGGTTGCCGTTTACTCAACTGCCGATCGTGAAAGCCTGCACGTAAAGTTTGCTGATGAAGCCGTATGTATTGGTAAGCCTGCAGGTGCTGAATCGTACCTCAACGTACCCAATATTATTGCTGCTGCTGAAATTACCAATGCAGATGCTATTCATCCGGGTTATGGTTTTTTAGCGGAGAATGCAAAGTTTGCTGAGATCTGCGGACAGAACGGAATTAAGTTTATTGGTCCCACACCTGAGCAAATTCGCTTGATGGGCGATAAGGTGACTGCCAAAGAAACTATGATCAAAGCTGGTGTACCTGTTGTTCCCGGTGGCGAAGGTTTGTTGCCAAATTTAGAAGAAGCCAAACGTATTGCAAAAGAAGTAGGTTACCCCATTATTTTAAAAGCAACAGCTGGTGGTGGCGGTAAAGGTATGCGTGTTGTTTGGGCAGAAGAAGAACTGGAACGCAACTATGATATGGCAAAGAATGAAGCGGCTGCTGCGTTTAAGAACGATGGTATTTATATGGAGAAGTTTGTGGAAGAACCCCGCCATATTGAAATACAGGTTGCAGGCGATCGCTATGGAACAGTTTGTCATTTAAGCGAACGTGATTGTTCTATTCAACGTCGTCATCAAAAGCTGGTGGAAGAATCGCCTTCGCCGTTTATGACGCCTGAATTGCGTAAGGCAATGGGCGATGCGGCCAAGAAAGCGGCATCTGCAATTGGCTACGAAAGTGTGGGCACTATTGAATTCCTGGTAGATAAGCACCGCAAATTCTACTTCATGGAAATGAACACACGTATCCAGGTAGAGCATTGCGTAACAGAAGAAGTAACCAACTTCGATTTAATTAAAGAACAGATACTGATTGCAATGGGTGAAAAGATCAGCGGATTGGATTATGAACCGGAAATGCATGCTATTGAGTGCCGCATTAATGCCGAAGATCCATACAATGATTTTCGTCCTTCACCGGGTAAGATCACAACCTTGCATCAGCCCGGTGGACATGGTATCCGTATCGATTCGCATGTATATGCGGGTTATGTAATTCCTCCTTACTACGATTCAATGATCGCTAAAATTATTGCGGTTGCCCGTACACGTGAGGAAGCCATCAATACCATGAGCCGTGCATTGAGTGAATATGTGATTGAAGGTGTGAAGACAACCATTCCATTCCATCAGCAATTGATGCTTGATGAAAACTTCCGGAAAGGAAATTTCACAACAAAGTTTCTGGAAACATTCAAAATGAAATAATAAAAAACTCCCCCGCTGAAAACGGGGGAGTTTTTATTTTAAGAAGAACAAATTCTGTTAACGCAAGAACAACAACTCCCTGTACTTCGGCAGATACCAGCTTGCGTCATCAACCAAAAGTTCAAGCTTGTCAACATGGTAGCGTATCTCATCAAAGAACTTACCTTTCACATCATCGCAATAAGCAATGGCTTTGGCTCTTGTGTCTTCAATTACATTTGCTTTCTTACGAGCTTCGATCATTTGCTCCACCAGGTCGCTGCACTTGTTAATGTGCAACGATATTTTTTCAAGGATCTGCAGTTGATTGGCATAAGCATCTTTGTTTATCCCGATTTCTTTCAACCCTTTAATATTGTTGATCAGCACGTTTTGGTATTTGATGGCTGCAGGTAATACATGGCTGCTGCAAAGCTCACCCATTACACGTCCTTCTATCTGCACCTGTTTAATGTATTTCTCCAACTCAATCTCATGGCGTGCTTCCAGTTCAGCATGTGTATAAACGCCGGTATTTTCAAACAGCTTTTTTGCTTTTTTGGTCACCATTGCATCAAGAGCATAAGGTGTTGTTTTCACATTTGGCAAACCACGTTTCGCTGCTTCTTTTTCCCATGCTTCACTGTAACCGTCGCCTTCAAACAATACCTTCTTGCTTTCGCTCACATAACGTTGCAGCACATGCATGATGGCAATTTCTTTTTTCTCCCCTTTTTCGATCAGGGTATCTACTTCTTCTTTGAATGTAGTGAGCGTTTGTGCCATAATGGTGTTGAGTACCGTCATTGCATTGGAACAGTTGGCACTTGAACCAACCGCACGGAACTCAAACTTATTACCTGTAAAAGCAAAAGGCGATGTGCGGTTACGATCGGTATTATCGAGCATCAGCTCAGGAATGCTTTTATGCAGATCAAGTTTTAAGATCGCTTCATCCTGCTCATCAAATTTTGTGGTTACACGTTTTTCCACTGCACCCAATACTTCCGTTAAATACTTACCAACAAAAACAGAAATAATAGCAGGGGGAGCTTCATTTGCACCCAAACGATGATCGTTACCTGCACCTGCAATAGAAGCACGCAGAATATCAGCATACTGATCTACTGCACGGATCACATTTGTAAAAAAGGTAAGGAACATTAAGTTGGTCTTTGGTGTTTTACCCGGTGCCAATAAGTTTACGCCTGTATCTGTGGCCATGCTCCAGTTATTGTGTTTGCCACTTCCGTTAATACCGGCAAATGGTTTTTCGTGTAACAGCACACGCAGTTTGTGGCGAC
>JAACZX010000227.1 GCA_009996555.1 Chitinophagaceae bacterium
GGGGTTGAACCTAGCGATAAACTTTTTCTATTGAGTACTCAATATGAGCAATAGAAATTCTAATAAGGAGATTGTTTCCTTCGTCGCAATGACGTTTAATGAGAAACATAAAACAAGAAGTAATTTACGAACGATATGAAAGCGATGATTTTTGCAGCAGGCCTTGGTACACGTTTTAAGCCGTGGACAGAACATCATCCCAAGGCATTGGCACTGGTGAATGGAAAGAGTTTGCTGCAACGCAATATCGAATACCTGCAGCAATATGGTATAACCGATGTGGTGGTGAATGTGCATCATTTTCCTGACCAGATCATTGAAGCAGTCGAAACCAACAAAGGATGGGGCAGCAACATTCTCATCAGCGATGAACGGGATGCTGTGCTTGAAACAGGTGGTGGTTTGCTCAAAGCAAGACATTTGCTGGAAGATGATGAGCCATTTGTAACGATCAATGTTGATATTCTTACTAATCTTAATCTTCATCATTTACTGGCTTATCATCGGCAGCATCAACCGCTGATTTCTTTTGCAGTAAGCAACAGGAAAACAGCACGCAATTTTTTATTTGATCAGCATGATCAGCTTTGCGGATGGAGAAATGTTACAACAGGCGAAGAAAAAGGACCGGTGCTGCATTATTCTGCTGAAGCGAAAAACCGGCTCACTGAAAAGGCATACAGCTGTGTTGTTGTGTTTGAACAACGTTATTTTTCATTGGTGAAACAAACCGGAAAGTTTTCGTTAACAGAACCGTATCTGGATCTTGCTGCTGAACACCGCATTCTTGGTTACGATCATAGTGGTGATGTGCTGGTGGATGTGGGGAAGCCGGAGAGTGTGGCGGTGGCGGAGGAATATTTTCTGTAAGCATTTAATGTTAGTATGCTCATCATTCGACTGTCGCTCAGGATTGTACCGTTCTTCGACTTGATGTTCGTTTACACTTTGATGTAGATCTTCTTTTTATCTAACCAATAGCAAATAGCCCAGTACATGATGATCATGCAAATGGCATAAACGAGTGATCCGTTTTCAGGAATGCCCGGTACGAGTTTGCACAGTTTTTCATAGAACCAGCCAAAAGGAGTCAGGTATTTTGGAAGACCTTCTGCGTTTACGCCATTTGGAATACGGATGAGTCCCAGTGCTCTTGGCAGGAAGCCACTCAATACAAAAATGAACAAGGGGTTTTTGCCAAACACATCAAAGAACTTCAGGAGAAATCCTTTGGCCTGTCTGAATTCGATGAACCAGATCATTGTTGCAATACTGTAAATGGCGAGGCCTGTTGTGTAGAGTGTGTAAGAACTTGTCCATATTTTTTTATTGATGGGGAAAACCATGCCCCAAGCCAGTCCGCTTACAGTCAGTATGGTTGCTGTTACAAAAAGTGCACTCAGCATTTCAAAATTCTTACCCTTCTTCTGTATGTAATCGCCCACGAGATAACCGAATATCACCTGCACAATGGCTGCAAATGTGCTCATCAATCCTTCGGGATCAAAAGGCAGGCCTTCTCCTTTGTACAAATGTGCTTCTCCCAAAATGGCTTTGTCGATGTTGTTACCAAACCAGCCGTTTAAACTGTAAGGGTCGCCGGGTGCACCAGCAAACATGGAGAGTATCCAGTAAAACAATAAGAGTACAGCACCCACTACAAACGCTCCTCTTTGTTTGAGATAATACACGGTTACCGATGCAAAAAAGTAACAAAGTGCAATCCGCTGCAATACCCCCATGATGCGGAGGTTATCGAGTGGTTTCAGTACCAGTGCATCGTTGCTCCATTTTACAAACGGGCTCCAGTGCAGCAGCAAGCCGATGAGAAAAATGAGCAGGGTCCGTTTGATCACTTTTTTCCAGAAGACCGCATCGCCTGCTTCTTCCAGTTTTGGCATTACAAAGGCCATGGCGTTACCAACGGCAAACAGGAAGAAAGGGAAAACAAGGTCGGTGGGTGTGCAGCCATGCCAGGGTGCATGCTCCAACGGAGCGTAGATGTGGCCCCATGAGCCGGGGTTATTTACCAGGATCATTAAGGCAACAGTGGCACCACGGAAGACATCGAGGGAGTAAAAGCGCTGGTTCACAAGGGATGATTTATGAATGAATATAGGGAAAAGGATTTTTGCCTTGTTTAAATTGTTGGGAAAGGTTACATGTCAGGGGTTATGGGGTAAGGGTTATGAGTTATGGGTTAGGGGTAAGGGTTATGGGTTACATGTTACGGGTAATACGCTTTCTCTACGGGGTATACTGGGAGTATCCTGCCTTAAATAACGAAAGATAAGCGAAGGATGAGCGAAGGATGAAGGGTGTTGACCCATTCTAAAGATAACGATACAGGTACTGAACCATGCCTTTACGAGGAAGGCTGTACCGGAGGTTTCCATTTGCGGCGGGGTTTGGGTGATGAGGTTACTTGCCGTACTTCAATGAGATGTGCAGCTTCCAACATTTTGTGTAATTGATGTGCTGTACTGACCAGGCTTTCGCCCTCGTTTAGATCACTGATCGATTCGGGAGAGAGTGCGTACATGCATATTTCTTTGAGGATGTGTTTCCATTGGGGTAATGTTTTGTAACGGGTAAATTTTTCCAAGGCTTTGTAAGGGTTGCGGAATTCCTTTTTGCTGAGGTGGCGGGGAAAGAAATCCCAGGCTGTTCGTTGTGTGTGCCAGCCGCAATATGTTTCATAATGTGTGAGGGTGAAGATGGTTGCTGTATTCTCCTTTGGTATCTGCACTTCCTCTTTGTAATCGTACTGGTGAATGAGTTCAAATACGGCTTCTGTGAGCTCAGTCAGCCGTTCGATAAAACAAAGCGCTTCGGCAGGTATATCGTTCCATATTTTTTTTGAATCAGCCGTTTTGATTGCGGTGTGTAAAAGCCTGCCAGCTGCGGCAAGATCAAAGGTGTCGAAAAAGGAATCGATGGTTTGGTAATGGTGGTTCATGTTGTGTTGTTTCGTTTTTCTTTGCGGGTTCTGCTGTCCGTACAAAATTGTTCAAGCGAAAGAGGATATACCATTCTGAGGGCGGATAGATTATACCCGTAAAGGGATATTTTATACCGGGGCTTGTGTGTAAGAGACTTTCATTTGTGATTGCAGCAACTTATATTTGTTTTATGGATACAGGAGCTACCAAACAAATACATGAAGGCCGCAATGTGAAACGTTTTCGTGAGATGCTGGGCATTAAACAGGAGGCGCTGGCGGCTGCTTTGGGTGATGACTGGAATCAAAAGAAAATTTCTTTACTGGAGGCGAAGGATAAGCTGGAAGCGGGCATACTGAAGGATGTTGCCAATGCTTTGAAGGTGCCGGTGGAGGCTATCCAGAATTTTGATGAAGAGGCTGCAATTAATATTATTGGTAACACTGTAACTACAGTTAATGATAATGCAACTGGGCAACTTTTTCAAATACAGCCAACATTCAATCCCATTGACAAATGGGTTGAAGCTTTAGAAGAAAACAAACAGCTTTACGAACGCCTGCTGCAAGCGGAGCGGGAAAAGGTTGCGTTGCTTGAGCAACTGTTGCGTAAATAATTTCTCCTTCTGTTTATTCCGATCGATGCGAAGGTGTATGACGGGCAAGTGCCATCGTCATCATTCCAACTTAGAAACCTTTACTTGTTGAAGAGTTGAGGCCGCTTGCTGAGGTATGAGAGGATGTTTCCCACAAAGTACACGGAGGGCACAACGTTTTTTTCTGTTGAGGAGTCAATCCGGGTATCTAAAAAACCTGATGATTATTTACGTAGTATCGTGATCAGACATTGTGCGATTTTGTTGTTGAAAGATGTGACTAAGTGTTTCATATTATTTTTTCGGAGAATGCTCTTCAACCGTTAACTTGCACACTTATCAGGAACAGGAGAAATTATTACGCTGTAACAGGTTGGATTTGTGCACGGACAGGGGAGTGAACAATATTTTACAGTACACATTTGCAACTATGGAAACGGTGCCGGAGCACCAGGCTATGTATCGTGAAATCGACAACCAACAAGAACCTGCTGTTTGGGCAGTGCATATAGATTTTTTGATGGAGGGTAAATGAGCCTTAATGGCTTGTTTGCCCTTTTGTCTTATATAGTGACGATCATTTTAATCAGTATTCAGTCTTTTTTTAACGAATGTGACTGAGGTGGCGAAGCTTTGCAGTAAATTAGAGGAGTTTGTTTTTGGGTTTTTAGTTCTGATGTTCTAAGTTCTGAAGTGGTTCGCTGAGGGCAGTGAAAACCTGTTTGATTATGAAGGAAATGAAAAACTGGTATGCTGTTTACACAAAACCGAGGTGGGAGAAGAAAGTAT
>JAACZX010000604.1 GCA_009996555.1 Chitinophagaceae bacterium
AAAACTCTTTTACATCGTTCATGGTGGGCAATTTTTTACGCCATTCATCGGTGCCCCAGAAAATGGCGAGATAAAACGCAAGCATAAGAAAAACAAAGAATCCGAGATAAAACCACAACTTTTTTGACATAGACCTGAATATGATCCGCAAAGGTACGGAAGGGAAGCAGGCCGATCTGAGTGAAAATAAAATTTGCAACATAATTGCAAATATGTATTTTTGCTGTCCTTTATGAACATTCGCATTAATTGGGAAGCCTTGGGAATCGCCGCATCTGTAGCCTGTGCCATCCACTGTGCTGTGGTGCCTTTGTTTATTACAAGTCTTCCACTCTTCGGTATCAATATCATCCACAATGTGTTTGTTGAAATACTCCTGCTGGGAACAGCCTTTGTTATTGGTTTTTCCACCTTGTGGCATGGGTATAAAAAGCATCATCATCACTGGGGAACGCTGGTGCCTTTCTCGGCAGGCATGGCTTTATTTACAATTAACCAGTTTATTCATTTCCCGTATTCATCATTTGTGTTTGTAATACCGGCGGTAGCGCTCATTATTACTGCACATGTGCTCAATCATCGTTTTTGCAAAAAAGCAAATCATTGTCATACGACTGATTGTAATCACTGATCCTCCCGTTTCTTTGCAGCATGAATAAGAAGCCACTATCACTCTTACGCAAAACAGGTATTGCAGAAGGTATATCGTTCCTGGTATTATTGCTGATTGCTATGCCGCTGAAATATATGTTTGATCTGCCGCTGGCGGTAAAATATGTGGGCTGGGCACACGGATTATTGTTTGTTTTGTATGTGGGGCTTGCTTACTATGCGAAAGAAGTGTACAACTGGCCGTTCAAAAAATTTTTCTTTGCAGGCGTGGCTGCTTTTTTACCATTAGGTACATTCATTTATGATAAGCAGTTGAAGAAGGCAGAAGAACAGCTGTCGTTGAATAAGTAAAACATAACGCAGGATCATTACAGGTAAATGTTCCATAAATCAGTAATAAAAAAGAGCGAAGAGAACGTTCTCTTCGCTCTTTTTGTTTTTATGTATTTGCGACAACGCATTAAAACCTTGTATCAAGATAATGTGGTAACAATGTCCGCCAGGTATTCCAGTCGTGCGGCCATTCTTCGCCCCAGATGTCTAATTCATAATTGATGCCTTTATCATACAGGATCTTTGCAAAACGTCCACTGCTTGATGGATCTTCATACGCACCACTTCCACTGAAAATATGAATATGATTGCTGTGCCGTATCTGCTCCAGTACTGCATGGTCAGTTAAGTTGGGCATGTAATGCATGGGACTGTTGTAGTACACCTGTTCATCGTAATAACCTTTGGTGTACTCCATCAGATCATACACGCCACTCATGGCAATAACACCATTGATCAGATCAGGACGTTTTAAAAACAAATTCATACTGTGCAAAGCTCCGAACGATGCACCGCAGGTAATGATGGGTGTATCAAACGACGTATTGGTTTTAATGAACGGCACCACTTCATTGAAAATATATTCGTTGAACTGGTTTTGACGGATGGCTTTGTGTGCACCTTCCATTTCATTGTTCATCCAGCTTTCGGTATTGATGCTGTTTACTGAATAGATCTTCACTTTTCCTGCATCGATCCATGGCTTTAATGTTTCCATCAGCTGAAAGCGTTCATACTCTAAGTAATCGGCAGCAGCAGTGGGCACCATCAGCAATGCAAAACCATAATAGCCGTAAATAGCAATGGGCATTTCCTTACCAAGTGCCGGGCTGTGCCAGCCAAATAATTCTCTCTGCATAATGTTTGTTTTGTTTTGGGTAAAGCATTGTACTGCCTGTTTTACATTTCAGAAACAGGAGCGTAATGAAGAACGATGTGGCTGTTAAAAAGATCAGTGTTTGCCAGGGCCGCCCACACCGGTGCTGCCCATTGTTGATACATCACGGTCAAACATGTATAAACCGCTTTTATCGCCGCCAATGAGCTTCAGTTTGTCCATGATCTGTCTTGCCAATGCTTCTTCTTCTATCTGTTCACTCACATACCATTGCAGGAAGTTGTGGGTGGTGTAGTCTTTGTCTTTCAGGCAAATATCCACGAGGCGGTTAATTTCTGTACTCACCAGTATTTCATGATCATGCACCTGTTGAAACAGTTCTTTTACACCTTTATATTTTGCGGAAGGAGCTTTCAGTGCCGGTATAACACCATGGCCGCCACGTTCGTTAATAAACTTCACCAGCTTGAGCATGTGCATACGCTCTTCATCACTGTGTTTATACAAAAAAGCAGATACACCGCTGTAGCCTTCCACTTCGGCCCAGCTGGCCATTGCCAGGTAGATCTGTGAAGATTCTGCTTCTAACTGAACTTGTTCGTTTAGCGCCTTTTCAATTTTTGGGGATAGCATATTCCAGAATTTTAGTTACTCTAATGTACGATTACGAATGTTTTTTAACAATGGTCCGTCATAAAACTGCTAAAATGCGAAAACCGCCACCAAACTCGGCTGTTTCTTGCTAAATTTGCAGCTTAAAGTTTCACAATCATGATTCAGACAGGTAATCCCGTAATCAGTATCTATACAGAAATGACGCCAAACCCGGAAACCATGAAGTTTGTGGCCAACAAACTCCTGTATCCCGGCAAAAGCATTGATTTTCCTGAAGTGGCTGCAGCCGATGCATCGCCACTTGCACAGGAGCTGTTTGGTTTTCCGTTTGTAAAAGCTGTGTTCATAGCCAGCAATTTTGTAACACTCACACGTTCTTCTCCCGATACGGATTGGCAGGAGCTGATCCCCACCATCCGCCAGTTTTTGAAAGATTACCTGGAAGAAGGTAAACCGGTTATTGACGAATCGAAAATTGTTGAACCGGCGAAAGAAGAAGTGGTATTGAGTGGCGATGAAAGCGATGTGGTAAAACGCATCCAGGAAATTCTGGAAAACTATGTGAAGCCGGCAGTTGAAATGGACGGCGGTGCTATCCAATTCAAAAGCTTTAAAGATGGTAAAGTGAATTTGGCTTTGCAGGGAAGCTGCAGCGGATGTCCTTCATCGATGATTACATTGAAAGCAGGTATTGAAGGCATGATGAAACGGATGATCCCTGAAGTGGAAGAAGTGGTGGCAGAAGCAGAATAAATCGGAACCGTGATTTAGAAGATTTATTGATTGATAAAATTGAAGCGTTGCATGAAAGTGCAGCGCTTTTTTTGTTGGGGGAATATTCTTTTTATTTGCAATAGATAGGATACAAAACCGGTGATATGTATTCTGATTACATTTTTAAATATTATAGATGAAAAGTGTTTTATATCTAAAGCCCAATACTATTATAGGCGACCATTATAAAAGTGAGCTAACTCTCTCATCTTGGAAAGATTTTCAAAGCAGACAAGGTTCATATAATTCAAAAGACGATACAATTTCGACAGGCATTGTTAGTGTTTATATTAGAGGAAATCAGGTTGACTATGTAAAAGTTACATCCCAAGAACAGATTAATGCAATTGAATTTTTGTTTTCAAACGCAGATAGCATGCGTGATATTGTTTTAAGTGAACTTATAGCTGAACTTCCAATGTTGAAGGAAATTTATGAGGACTCTATTCCTGATATTCAAGATGTATCTGATTTCAAAAAGCTACTTGGCCTTTCGATTATTCATGTAATGAATAGTCACAAAGATGGGTTTTCCTACGTAGGATATGAATTTGGTTGCGACTGGGATGAAGAACACGGGTTTGGCATTATGACTCATAAAGACAGGGTTATTAAAATGGGTCAAGCAGATACTTCTTTCGATCAGTGGATTACTTATGAAGACAATGGTACAATAAAAGAAGAGGAAGAGAAATGGAATGTCGAAAACAAATCAGTGCTTCAAAAATGGGCAACGGAATCCAAAAAACCATGGTGGAAATTTTGGTAAGTTCAGCCCTCGTTGTTCGCCTGACCAACCAATAAAAATCAACAACTGATATCACCACATCCATGCTCATCACCCGCAAAGAAATTGTTCAATCAAAAAAGATCATTGGTTCGGAAATAACCAAACTGCAAAAAGTTTTTTTTGACGAAGAGTTATTGCAGGAGTACAAAGAAGAAGGTGAAGAACAATTGTACTGGAACATGTTCGATTGTGTGCATGATGCAACAGTTGATTATGCAACACAGCATACCATCATTGGTCTTGACCATACCGACATCAACAGCTATAGCACAGCCTTAAGCAATAAACTCGCTCAACTGTTTCATACTGTCGGTGCAGATGAAGTTTATATACTCTCGCACCTGAAACTTGATTTGTT
>JAACZX010000605.1 GCA_009996555.1 Chitinophagaceae bacterium
TTAGAAATTTGATCTTACTCATAATTTATACGAACATCAGGGTAAAGAAGAAGTAAGGTTATTTTCAAGCTGGTAATCGTTGATCACGGTTTCTATTCCAACGGTTTCCATATCATCATTGCCTGAGGAAGTATTCCAACTCCATCCCAGGACATTTAAAAGCAACATCACGATAAAAATACTGGCTACAGCAAACACCCATTTCACCTGCACCGGCTGACGGGCAGGGTTCATTTTTACACGGGCCGTTACACGTGTGTGGAGGTAAGGATTACCATCAGCAGGCTTTATACCCTGCAGGCTTTCCATTACTTCATTGATCCATTGTTCCTGATTTTTCTTCATCGCTGTACATTTTTGACGTTCATGATGTAAAAAACTTGCTATCCCGGAAGATTTTTATAATAATCGGCCAAAATAGTCCTCAGATTTTTCCTTGCCCGAAACAGTAACGACTCTATGGAAGATACGGAACTGCCCGTTATTTCGCTGATTTCCGAATAGCTTAATCCGCCTGTTTCGCTTAACAAATAAGCAACACGCTGGGTTTCAGGTAGTTTTTCTATGGCTTTGTAAAGCATGGCCGCTTTCTCCCGGTTTTCGGTTACTACACCGGGGTGTACAAAATCACCGGCATCACTAATGGGCTCGCCACTGTCGTGAAAAAGGCTGGTGAGGAAGGCAAACCGTTTTTTCCGCTTCTTACTCCGTAAATGGTCAATGCTTTTGTTCACCGCAATGCGGTAAAGCCAGGTGCTCACCTGCGCTTCGCCTTTAAATGTGTGGGCCTTGTTCCATGCTTCAATAAATACATCCTGGGTAATTTCTTCAGCATCCTCAGCATTCTGTAACAGGTTCAATGCAGTATTGTACACCCTTTGCTGGTGTTCTGTAATAAAATCCTTAAAAGCCTGTTCATTGTCCCTGAAGTTAAGCATGCATCTGTTTGGATGTGGCAGTCAAGATAAGAAGGAATAGTGAATACGAAACATTTCTGTTTGCAAAAAAATCCCCTTATGCGCAGGCAAAAGGGGAGCGATGATAAGGTTAGCCGATTTTAAACTAAACGAGCATCTTTATTTATAGTAAGGTTTTTTACCGGTCCCTCTTGAAGAATCAAAAGGGAATCAAACTAACATGAGAGAAAGGGTACTGTATCAGATAACTGTTTTGTTTTTTTCTTTTTTCTTTTCTTTCATTTCGGCTTCTGTTGCTTCACCAATAATGATGCGGCCGAAGCTTGATTTTACTTCCACTTTTGAAGAACCTGAGCCAGACTTGCCTTCGTAAGAACGGTTTGAATCAGGGCCATATTTATCAGGTTGGTCGGTGCGTTTGATATTTGCATTGCTGCGGTCTGTTACGGAACCAAAACTTGTTTTGATTTCGTAGGTGCCTGAGAAGTTTGAAGAAGGACGAAGGTTAACGGTGCTGTACGATTCGTTCAGTTGCAGAGAAGTAACATCATTGCCAAGATTGATACGGCTGCTGCCGCAGAACGACAGGTTTACTTTGTTGTTACCACTCATGTTTTGAATAGTAACAGTTGAAAATTTGAACGAACTGTTTGCGTTGCTGATATTTTTCAGATTGGCTTTACCAAACTCTACTTCCAGTTTTTGAACAGATGAAAGATTGCCCGCTGTTAATGAACCAAACTTATTTACAAGCGATACGGCTCCGGTATAATCAGGAATAGTAATGGCGCCAAAGCTGTTTTCAATCTTCAGGGGAACATTGGCAGGTAACTGCACAGTGTATGTAATGTTCATACTTGTTTTGCAGTTCTTGCAATTAATATTGGTTCCTTTTTTGTCTTTGCTGGTAGTGGTTTTGAGTTTGATCTCATTACCATCTTTGCTTTCAGTAACATCAAGGTTTTCAAATATCTTTTCCGCTATTTCCTTATCGGTAGAGCTGGCTTCAATATGTACATCAACTTTTATTTCATTACGGTTCCAGGTAGTAACCACAACATCGCCAAAGCTGTTGTTAATGTTGAGTGTGTTGCCGGATGCGGAATACGTTTTTGAGATGTTTCTTTCTTTTACATGCTCGTAACGTTTCTTCTCTTTTGTAATTTCTGTGTTTTGCTGGGCGCTTGCTGTAACAGTAATGAACAGCAGGGCCAATCCTGCAAAGGATTTAAATGATAAGTTCATGCTTCTGATTTTTTAGAAATGATGTAACAGGAACGATCGAATGGATTACCCGTTCGGCAATTCGTTGTTTTGTTTTGTTTGTTTTTTGATGTCGTTCGTGATCAGTAACTGGCGGTACAACAGTTCTGCCTGCAGTTGCAGATTTTGCAGCATCGCTTTCATGATCACATCTTTATTGGGCGTGTGTGCTGCCTGTTTTTGCAGCATAGTATAAGTACTGTCGAGCAATTGCAGATCGCTTAAAAACTGTTTGTACAATTGCGGGTTATCGGCTGTTGCTTCCTTTAATTCTTCCTGGCGTGTTTCAATGGCATTGAACATTTGTTTGGCTTGCGCTGCATATTCGGGAGCAATATTCTTCAGTTCTGCATTGGTTGCGTTGGGTTCCACAGCAGCAGTTTCCGTTTTTTGCTGACGGATGTAAATGAAGTACACCGACGTTAATACAATGCACAATACCGCAGCAGCTGCTGAGAATTTATACATATCCTTCAGCGAAAAAACTTTTGCTTCTTTTTTTACCGGGATCGTTTGTGCAATTCTTTTCCAGACATCATTGCCGGGATGTTCTGTATCAAACTCACTACGGTTTCTGTTCACGAATTTTTCCAGGTTACTGCTCATATACTTCCTGTTTTAATACCTGTAATAATTTTTGTTTGGCACGCATGTATTGTGTGCGTACGGTTGAATGCGCCACTTTCATCATTTCGGCTACTTCTTCCTGTTCAAATCCTTCAATGAGGTGAAGCGTTAACACAGTGCGGTAGCCATCGGGTAGTTTTTTTATTGCCTGCACAATACTGTCTGCCGTGTACCACACTTCATCTTCATTCACCAGTTCTTCATCAGCAATATTCTCTGCATCTGTTTCCAATCCGTTAAAATGCAGTTTTTGTTTTTTCAAATGTGCCAGGCTTTTGTACACCACAATCTGTTTCAGCCAGGCACCAAAGGTTGACCGGCCTTGAAAAGAACTTAGTTGCTGAAACGCATCGGTAAATGCTTCCTGCAGAACATCCTCTGCATCGTCGGTCCGGTTCAATATCCTCAGGGCAGTATTGTACATGGCTTTTGCATAACGGTCGTACAGGGCCCTGTAAGCCGCTGCTTCGCCGTTGAGACATTGCTGCACCAATACTTCAGCTGATGGGATGATCGTTGACAGGTTCAATGGTTTATTTATACTATAAAGTATGAAGGTCATGCATTTTGTTGCATGGCGGCGGTAAGATTTTTTTGACTGTAAGATGAATGGGTGGAAAAGAGGATGAGTGGCGGACGGTAATTGTTTATCGCTTTCGCCAGAAAGTTTCGGAGCCTTCTTTTGATGTTAAGATCAAAGTATCGTTTTGAATACTATAACCTGATTTGCTCGTTTTATCGGGAAAGATAACTTCAAGACTGTCCTTGTCAATTACATAAGAGAAAGAACGCTTATAATCAGGATAAAAGAATGAATCAACAGAAATAATAAAACCACCCGGATGTAAAGTGTCGTTATTTACCCAATGTTTAAATAATTTTGAATCAGCCTTAAAAACCTCTTTCGGCTTACAGTTTACGATTAACAGACTAAGTAAAGAAAGAGAGGTTAAACGAATAAGTATCATACAATATAATTTACTCCAGAGGTTTAAAAATATACTTTTGATCATAGTCAATTTCAAATGCTTTCAACAGTTTGAGGTATTCATCCAGAAAACTTTCTTTTTGATGATGGATTTCCTGGTTTTGAATGTAGCGGATCACATCAAGCACATGGCTTTTGGAGTAAGAAAAAGCGCCATAGCCTTCCTGCCAGGCAAAGGGAGAGTTGCTTAGCTTGTTATCGTTGATCCATTTGCTGCTTTCTGTTTTTACATTTTGAATGAGTGAAGACACCGATTGTGTTGGTCGCATACCAATGAAGAGATGAATATGATCGGGCATGCCATTTATCTGAAGCACCTTATGTTCATTGTGTTGAATGATTCCGGTGATGTATTGATAAAGTCGTTCTTTCCAATCGGGCAAAATGAGTGCTTTGCGACATTTCACTGCAAATACAAATTGCAGATGAATTTGGGTGTAGGTGTTTGCCATGTTAATATTTTTGTGAATGTAAAAATCTCTTATCGAAAATG
>JAACZX010000228.1 GCA_009996555.1 Chitinophagaceae bacterium
AGAAGGGTTATTGCCAATGTGTTGAAAGGCGAGCGTATTGAATACGACAGGTTGTATAAACAACAGAACAAACCTGATGTGTGGATCAACTACTCTTTTAATCCGGTTATGACAGGTTCAATGGTTATCGGTGTTTGTATTGCAGGCAGAGATATTTCTGAATTGCGTCGTATTGAACAGGAGCGTTTGCAAATGAAAGTGGAAGAGCAAAAGAAAATGGCACATGCCATGCTGCAGGGGCAGGAAAAAGAACGCAACGATATTGGGCAGGAGTTGCATGATAACGTAAACCAGATACTGGTAAGCACCAATCTTATTTTATCAATGGCGAAAAAAATTCCCGGCAAAACGGATGAAATGATAGCAAGTGCAATGTCTAACCTGCATGAAGTGATCAATGAAAACAGGAAAGTAGCTCATCTGTTTGTTGCTCCCAATCTTGAAAAAGAAAGCCTCATTACGCAGCTTGAACGCCTGGCATCAACCATGCTTGAGCCAGCTTCTGTTTCCACTTCTTTTTCAACCGATGCATTTAATGAAGCTCTTTTGAATAATGATCAAAAGCTGAACCTTTACCGCATTGCACAGGAACAGTGTACAAATATTGTAAAGCATGCCAATGCATCAGCAGTACGTTTTGAACTTGCAACAGCAAACAATACGTTCACCATGGTCATATCGGATAACGGCGTGGGCACACCCTCCAATAAAAAACACAACGGCATTGGTTTACAAAACATCAATGGCCGGCTGAACCTGTTCAATGGCAGCTCCTCGGTTACCACTGCCGAAGGTGAAGGTTATGCACTTGAAGTAATGATTCCGCTGTAAATACAAACACTAAATCTTCATAAAGCAATTGTTCATATCCATTCGGTTTCCTTACTTTTATTAAAAAGCGTGAATATGAAATTTCCGGTACTCTTCCTGCTTCTGTTCGTATGCACAGCAGCAACCGTTGCGCAGGATAAAAACATCAGCTACAATCCCAACGAAAAAAAAGATACCACTAAAAAAAGCATCCGCAGTGCAGCTGTGGGAAAAATAGCAACAGCCAATGTGCGTATCAATTATTACTCACCGGGTGTTCGTGGAAGAATTATCTGGGGTGGTGTTGTTCCGCTCAATGAAGTGTGGGTTACAGGTGCACATGCTGCTACCAATATTGAAATTGATAAAGCATTTGTAATTGGAAACACGGCTGTTCCTGCAGGCACGTATGCCATCTTTACCATTCCATCGGAAAACGACTGGACATTTATCCTGAACAAAAATTACCAGCAGCACTTAACGGATGAATACGATCAGAAAGAAGATATACTGCGTATAAACGTAAAACCCATTGCCTCAACTGCTGTAACAGAACGTTTGCAATATTTTATTGAAAACAACAGAATCATTATTGCCTGGGAAAAATTACGGATCGAAGTTCCGGTGAGCATTCAATAATTGATCCTACTTCAACCCTAATTTATCGGCCAGTACTTTACTCATTTTATAAAATGCCTCGTGTGTGTATCCGGCAATATGCGGAGTAAGGATCACATTGGGTTGCGATGCCAGCCAGTCGAGTTGTTGCTGTTCCTGTTCACTGTATGTATGCAGCTTTTCATTTTCCAGCACATCAAGTCCGGCACCTGCAATGAAGCCTCGTTGCAATGCATCAATTACAGAAGCAGTGCCATGCACTTTACCACGGGATGTATTTAAAAAGAAGGGACGCTTTTTTGCAGCTTCAAAAAAAGAACTGTCGGCATAATGATAAGTTTCATTTGTTAACGGCAAATGCAAACTGATGACATCACTGTAACGCAGCACCTGTTCCAACGATGCTTCTTTCACCTGTTCACCCCCAAATTCAAACTGGTATTTATCGTGTGCAAGAATGGTTACATCAAAACCACGGAGCTTTTTTGCAAATGCACGGCCGGTATGTCCAAACCCAATAATGCCTACAGTTTTTCCATCAAGTTCCACACCACGGTTCTCATCACGCAACCATGTATGATGTTTTACTTCAGTATAACTATGGCTGATCCTGTTCATGAGGTTCAGCAACAATGCAAGTGTATGCTCACCCACAGCATCGCAGTTACCCTCAGGGCTGCTGTACACTTTAATATCCTTGCTCTCTGCAAAAGAAAGATCGATCAGTTCAAGACCACTGCCTAAACGCCCGATCCATTTCAGACTTACAGCTTTTTCAAGCAGCTGTGCATCAATTTTTACACGTGTTGACACAACTAGTCCGGCAACATCTGTTATTTGTTCTGTTAGCTCTTCGTATGTAATTGTTGGTGCATATACCACATCATATCCGCCTTCCTTTAACCTGGTTTGCAAATAATCATGGCATTTTGCTGTAATAATAACTCTCACTATTGATACTTCTCTTTGTTGATTATGATCTGAAACCGCTGATGAACCGCTTACTTCATCCTGAACGTGAGTGCAGCAAAATCATTTACTGACAGCTGCTCGGCTCGTTTGCTAAACAATTCGTCTTTCAAAAATTCCTCATCAAACAAACCCCGCACACCATTACGCAGCATTTTCCTGCGTTGATTGAATGCTGTTTTAACAAGTAAATTAAATTTCTGTTCACTCTTCATGTCCGGTATTACTTTCGCCGGCTTTAATTTAATAACACCACTTTTTACTTTTGGCGGAGGGTTAAACGCCTGTTCATCCACATCAAACAAATACTCCACATCAAAATATGCCTGCACCAGCACACTCAATATGCCGTATGCTTTGTTACCGGGTTTTGATGCTACACGCTGCGCCACTTCTTTTTGAAACAATTGCCGGAAAACTGTGTTCTAAATACGCAACCTTTTCATCATCCAGCTCCACCGCTTTAAAATGAAGCGCCGGGTATTTCAGAAAATATTTTGTGATGGCACCTGCACCTGGCCCCACTTCCACTAATTGTTGAGGCTGTTCTTCCATCACCGCATCAACAATTCGTTGCGAAACAGATTCATCTTTAAGAAAATGCTGGCCTAATGATTTTTTTAACGTGTATTGCACGCTGCAAAAGTAGCAGAAAAAAGCCCCCGGCTTTCCGGGGGCTGATGATTTAACGATTAATGTGCAACAACCACTCTTTTCCTGAATATTTCATCGCCTACTTTGCACTGAACAATGTATTGTCCGGGGCTCCAGTTGGCCACTTCGGTAATTGACCATTCGTTTATGCCGGGACTCAATTGCGGTGAGCTACGATATACTACTGAACCGATACTGTTTGTGATGACGATTTCAGCTGTTTGTTTACGTTCACTCACAAAGCTGATCCTGAACATATCTTTTGCCGGGTTTGGCGAAACAGTTAATTCAAAACCATTATTCGGACGAATGAGTAAACGGATTGCGTTTGTGTAATAACTACGTCCGCCACTGCTTACATATTTTAACCTGTAATAAACTTCTGTTGACCGTAGATTGGTTATATCATCCTGCTCAATATAAGTGCCTCCACTGTTAGGTGCAATACGGCCACTTATTTTTGAAAAGTCTCTGCCGTTTGTACTCCGCTCCACTTCATAATAAGCCACACCTTCAGGACTATCGCTGCTCCAGCTGATGAACCCTGTTTTACTTTGCAGTTTTGCGTTGAAATTATAAGGCTTGCCCGATAATACTTCGCAGGCATTATACTGTGTGATTGTTACTGTATCGGTTGCATAAGTTGTACCGCAACTATCCAATAAGGTTTGGCTTACAATATATGTACCTGCCATTGTAGCCTGAATACGATCACCTGTAGTAGGACCGTAAATGTTACCACCAATGGTTGACCAGTTATAAACGGAGGTGACTAATGGATTAGTAACAAAAACTTCAGCTACACCACCCGGACATAGCACCGGAAAGTCGGTATCAATTTCTGCTGCAGGAGCACGGAAAAAGCTGAAGGGTCCCACAAAGTCTTTCAATGCCGCCGTAAAAGAGTTAGAGGCCCTTGATTTTACAAGAATCCTCCGAAAAGGAAGACCGCAAACATCACCATCCCTCACCAAAGGATCCAGGCCAAGTTTACTTAGGTTTACTGCAAATTCCATAAACTGACCTTTTGTGTAATCAGTCGCAACTGATTGGTTACCCAATACTAATTTGAAAGGGCCAGCCCATGCCGCACTTTCGTTTTGTAACCCATTATAAAAATCACCAGCGGTTTTAGGACTAATTGCTGCGTAACCATACACTGCGGCGTTATCATAACCATCAAAAGCTCCTGTCCAGTTAAAAGCTGTTGGTGTTAAGAGCAAAGCACTTTTA
>JAACZX010000023.1 GCA_009996555.1 Chitinophagaceae bacterium
AGATGCAATGAAAGAATACATTGATCTTGTTTCGAAATTAAAAGGTTAATTTTTTTTGGGCAGTAATTGCAAATACCAATCCTGCAACTCCTTCCCGATCACATTTTTACTGAACTGAATAGCTGCACCGGCAGCTATTTCTGTTTTATTATACAGCAAAGGTTTTTGCAGGTAAGCATACAACACTTCTGCCAGCGCTGTGGAATTACCCGGCGCTACCAATACTCCGTTTGAAAGATTCACCAGCTCCGCAATACCGCCAACATTTGATGAAAACACAGGCAGTCCGCAGCACAACGCTTCGTTTACAACACAGGGCAGGTTTTCATAATTACTGAAATGAACCAATGCATCTGCTGAACGCATGGCTTCAGCTACTTTATCATAAGGCAATGTTCCAAGCCAGGTAATATGGCCAGCAAGACCGAGCTGTTCAGCTAACTGTACATTTTCATTCACAACCGGTCCAACAAACAGCATCTGCCACCCGCTTGCCTGTTCTTTTAATAACGACAATGCCTTTAAAATACCTTGCACATTTTTCAACGGATGCATCATCGACACATGAATAAACCTGATCCCTGTATGATTGTTCTCCTGCGCATAAAACAAATTATTGTCAACTACATTGCGGATCAGTTGTGTTTGTCGCACATCAAACAACGCATGCAGCCTTTTCAACAACCAGTTTGAAACTGAGCTTACAGCTAACGCTTTACGGAAGCTTTGCTTTGTTACATAACGGAAGTAACGGTTGCGGCTGAAATAATTTTCCGGAATATGATCAAAATAAGCAGAGCTATGTTCTGTTACCACAAACGGAATATGATGAAGCCGGTTCATTACAACCGCTGTTAACCCTGCTTTTACCGGCACATGCACATGAATAAGATCGGGTTTTCCGTTAGCAGTAATATATTCTTCCACCAGCTGCAAATAAAATTTCTGAAACCGCTTGTTAAACAGATACACGTTTAAAAAGGACAATCCTGTTTCAGGCAGAGGAAGAAAGTAAACTGTTGATGACAGGTTTGCTTCTTTTCGTTCCTGCTTTTCAATTGCTTTTATATGGGTAAGAAAATGCTTGTTCTGCACAACATGTATAATATCCACTTGCTGGTATAATGCCAATGCTTCTGCATGGCGCTGAATAAAATCACCATCATAGGGATCAACAGCATTCGGATACCAGCTGCACAACCATAACACTTTCATGACAGCCCGTTTTTACGTGAAGCAATTTTTTCCATGATCAGTTTCCGCAACAACACAGCATCGCTTTTGCGGAAAAAAAGAAAATCTGCAAAGCTGCTTTGGTATTCTTTTTTATGTTTCAGCAGAATAAAACACATGTAACAGATATAACCTGTGCTGCTCACTACAGCAGCACCAATAATACCAAACCGTGGTATTACCAGCAGATCGCCAATAATGATGATGGCCAATGCAATGATATTGCCTTGAAAATTCACCCGCAATACTTTTTTACCACTGTAATAAGCTGCAAGCAAATGAATAACTGAATAACAAAGTATTGCCGGCACCAACAATACAAAAGGCAGGTACATATTACTGAATGTGCTGCCAAATACAAAGGGGAACAACCAGTAACCGGTTACAATCAACACAGTACAACCAATGGCATAAAGTAAAATAAGTCCACGGGAAAGCAGCTGCATTTTTTCATTCATTTCCTCTCTCCTGCCCGATGCCGTCATGGGAAATACAACAGCAGCAAGTATTGATGGTACAATGAAAAATAACTGAGCCAGCTTACAGGCCTGTATATAATTCCCAAGATCGCCCGGAACATTCCAAAACTTTTTTACAAACCAGTAATCAACCCGGTACATTAAAAACGTCATGGAATTAGTGGCTACAGCAACCAATGCATACGATAAAAAAGGCCTCACTAATTCATTGGGTATTTTTTTCAGATCATGCCATTTAAAATAGCGGATGAAAAAAGCAAGCATCAACAGCAGCCCTTGCATGAAAAATGAAAAGAAATACAATTGAACATACTGATCGTTTGTAATAAAATTACTGATCACGCTATTGTTCGGCACCAATACAATCAGCAGCAGGTTTACAGCTACCAGCAAAAGATTAGGCAATACAAAATCCATTTTCGCATAAAACAATGCAACAAAAAAAGTGATCAGCAGATTGCCTGTTAAAAAACTTGTGGTTGCCAGCGGGTAACTCTGTTCATTCAACAAGCCACCTTCCGGTACCGACAGTGAACGCAGCACAAACCAGCCAGGCAACATCAGCAACACTACCCATGAAACTGAAAGGGCGGCCAATTGTGTTTCATTTATTTTTTGTTGAGAAAGATAATACCCCATCGGGGCTTCAAGACAAAAGCTGATCACCAGTACAGCAAAGGCAAGTAAGTTGATTACATAATAGATCTGCCCGCTTCCCTCCGATTCAAAATGCCTTGCTACAAGGATATTCAGCAACATCACAGAGAGAAAATAAAACCCACGCCATATAATACTGTTTGATAGTGCTGTAGCAAGTTTCATGTGCAAAACAGTGAGTTTCAAATATAGACCGAATACATTGGACAAAAAACAATATTTCGCTTTGATTGAATTGCAAACAACTGATTTCATTAGTTTTACAGCCACTTGTTACAATACTGATGTTAACCGGAACCGGTACAGATATAAACAATGCAGCCCGGCTGTTAAAAGCCGGCGAACTGGTAGCTATACCTACTGAAACAGTTCGGTGTTGCAGATCTATAAAGTAAAGAACAGACCACAGTTCAATCCGCTGATCATGCATGTGGCATCGTTTAAAAAAGCAGCGCCTTACATTGATGATATTCCGCATGAAGCAGAAAAACTGGCGGCTGCATTCTGGCCCGGCGCATTAACCATGCTGTTCAAAAAAAGTGCGCTTGTTCCTGATCTTGTTACTGCAGGGAGCAGCAGGGTTGCTATCCGTATTCCCAATCATCCGCTAACAATTGAACTTTTGCAGCAAATCGATTTTCCATTAGCTGCACCAAGTGCAAATCCATCGGGCTATGTGAGCCCCACCACTGCTGCTCATGTATTTGAAGGTTTGCACGATAAGATTCCTTACATACTTGATGGCGGTCCTTGTGGCGTGGGTGTTGAATCGACCATTGTTGGCTGGAATGAGGAACATAAACTGGAAGTGTACAGGCTGGGCGGCATTGCTGTTGAAGCCATTGAAAAAGTAGTAGACCACAAAGTGATCATCAGTAAAAAGATCACTGAAAACCCAGATAGTCCCGGTCAGTTAAAAAGTCATTATGCAACAAACACAGCTTTGTATTTGGGCAACAGCAATGATCTGCTGCAACAATTCAAGGGCAAAAAAATTGTGCTGATCAATTTCCACTCTTACCATGCAGCTGTGCCCAAAGAGCAGCAGTTTATTTTATCAGCTACCGGAAGTACAGAAGAAGCGGCAAAACATTTGTTTCACAGTTTGCGTGAAGCTGATTTGTTGAATGCAGATGTTATTCTTGCTGAACGCTTACCCAACGAAGGTTTGGGCCGTGCTGTAAATGACAGGCTTGAACGTGCGCAGCATGTTATGAAAAGTTGAAACCAAATGAATGGGTGCATATAATGTCAATCCCGACTTCACTCAAAACGCTCATCACTCATCCTTCTTCACTTTTTCATCGGCAATCAAACTGTCTTCATCCCAGCCAAGATCTTTCCGTAAATGAAGCGCCTGGTTATCGGCCTGTATAATGGCTTCCAGCTCTTCAATGTATTCTCTTGCCTGGTTAATGTATTCTTTTTCGTTGTTACGCACTTTCGACAGGTCTTTCAGCTTCTGTTCATCGTAACGGAAGAAAGTCCTGGCTGCACGCTGTGCAGAATAAGCCCTGTGACCTAATATCTTTAATGCATCAACACCCATCCTGAGCGATGTATCAATTGTTTCACGATAGATGTGCAGGATCCCGGCATTCATCTGATCGTATGTATCTTCTCTTGTACTGCTGCGCACCAGCATTTGCAGATCAGGAAAATGTTTTTTAATGGTTTCGATCATCTGCAAACGTTTCTCTGCATCATCCATTGCAATGATGACCATTTTCGCTTCAGCTGCACCGGCAGCTAACAAAATATCATACCGGCTTGCATCACCATAGTACACTTTAAAACCCATCTTACGAAGAAAATCCACACGGTTACTGTCAATATCAAGAATGGTTGCTTTAATACCATGCGCCCGTAAGAAACGGCCAATGATGTTTCCAAAATGCCCGAAGCCTGCAATAATCACAGGATTTTTTTCTTCCACCGTATCTGCCTCACGCTGCTCCTTTACATTATTCGACAAACGCTTGTCTACAAACGGCAATACAATTTTTTCGTTCAGGAAAAATGCAATTGGTGTAAGCGACATACTAATGGCAACAACCGCCATCAGTATCTCTACATTACTTCGTGCAACAATTCCTTCTGTCAACGAAAAACTAAGCAATACAAACGCAAACTCTCCCACCTGCGATAAGGAAGAAGAAAAAATAATATTCTGATCAATACGCAGTTCAAATGCTTTACCAATGATGAGCAGCACCACTGCTTTTACAAACATTAAAGCCAGTACCAAACCAAAAATGAGGAGCGGATGTTCAAGTATCAACTCGAAATTGATGGATGCGCCCACCGCAATAAAAAACAAACCAAGCAACAAACCTTTGAAGGGTTCAATATCGCTTTCCAATTCATGTTTGTATTCACTGTTTGCCAATACAACACCGCTTAGAAATGTGCCTAATGCCGGACTTAAACCCACCGATGACATGAGCACAGCAATACCCACCACCAGCAACAATGCTGTGGCTGTAAACATTTCTCTTAATTGTGTGGATGCTACCAATCGAAAAATGGGCGGAACAAGATATCTTCCGCCAACAATAATCAATGCAACGGCCCCTGTTATGATCAATGTACGCATCCATGCGCTTTGGCTTTCGATCCATCCTCCTGCGGAATGTGATGCAGCTTCAGGATTTGCCAAACCAGTTATTGCCAATAGAGGAAAAAATGCAAGCATAGGAATGACAGCAATATCCTGGAACAGCAACACAGCAAATGCACTTCGGCCAGCTGTTGTTTTATCAATTCCTTTTTCAGCAAGTGTTTGCAACACCAATGCTGTTGAACTTAGTGCAAGCGCCATTCCAATAGCTAAGGATGATTGCCATGGAAGCCCGGCATAAAATGCAATACCTGAAATTATAACGGACGTGATCAATACCTGTAAGCCCCCCATGCCAAGAATAGCTTTACGCAACCGCCACAATACAGCTGGCTCCAGTTCAAGCCCAATCAAAAACAACATCATTACCACACCAAACTCAGCCGAATGCATCAGGCTTTCACCTTCGCCGCCAATGAACTTTAATACTGCCGGGCCAATAAGAATACCTGCCAGTAAATAACCCAGTACAGATCCTAATGCAAGACGTTTAGCCAGCGGCACCATAATCACCGATGCAGCCAGGTAAACCATTGCCTGGAAAAGAAATGCATTATTATCCATAACTACGATTGTATTGCTTGAGGAATAGGAACAAGATCGTTCATGTAAACACAGCTTTCAATTTCGGGTTTGCTGATTCGGTCTGCTCCTAATGCCAGCAGCATTTGTTCGTACTGCAACGCATGCAGATCCATATCTGCCTCTGACAGCCGGTGTGTTCCGTGTATTACAAACGGAGGAAGATATTCCACATCACATAAGTAAGCAGTTTGCTGAAACGGTAACAAATATGTACTTAACGAAAATTTATTTCTGCCAACAGCAGTGTATGAGTTTTTAGAACCACCTGTTGAAATGGCGTTCATAAACTTCTTTCCAGCCAATGCTCTGCCGCCAGTACCATAAGCCCAGCCATGCTCCAGTACAAGATCGAGCCACTGTTTAATAATGGCAGGCGAACTATACCAATAGAACGGATGTTGAAAAATGATCACATCATGCTTCAGCAGCAAATGCTGTTCATACGGAACATCAATATCAAAATCGGGATAACGTTCATAGAGATCGTGAAACCGCACATCGGTTGATTTCGGAATATGCTCAACAAGTCGTTTATGAATTCTCGACTTTTCCATTGCAGGATGTGCAAAGAGTATCAGAACTTTAGCCATAGAAACAGTTTTTTGGTCCTGCAACAAAAACTGTACAGTTACAGGCATGCCCGGCAGTTGATCACATCACTCAGTTTGCCATGTAACTGCAAGCACCTGTTACGTTTGTAAGATACGAAATCTTACTCCCAAAATTTCACCGGGTAATCGGAGCAGGCTTTTGCTGTGAGCGATTCAAATGCCCTTCCCGCTGCGGCCAGTTCATTTTCCTGTATATGCTCCTGTATATATCCAAACATTTCACGCTCTTCAAAGCGGATGTGTTTTTCAAGCAAAGAATAAAAAGAGGTGACCAACTCGTATGATGATGCGCCACTTCGGATATCGTTGATCATTTTACGCATAGTGTGATGCTCTGCTTTCATTTGCTCATACAAAGGCATAAGACCAGGCAGCGCCAGAACATGCGGATGCAGAAACACTTCTTCTTTTATGAAATGATTCCGCAATTCGTTGTTCCATGTATCTACAATAAAGTCGTTCATTGCAGACAGGTCTGCCTGTTTCTCCACACCTTTTTTTAAGAGCAAAACGGCCATTAAGCCATTGTGATGCTGATGCGATAATTTCTGCAACTGCTCTGCCCTTTGCATAACCGTTCGTTTATTTCAGTGACTGAATGATCTGTACAAATTCATCTGCTTTTAATGAGGCACCACCCACAAGTCCACCATCCACATCCGGCTGACCGAATATCTCTTTTGCATTAGAACCTTTTACACTACCTCCATACAAAATGGAAATTTCATTTGCAACATCTGTGCCGTATTTTGATGCCAATGCGCCACGTAAATGCGCATGCATTTCCTGCGCCTGTTCAGATGTAGCTGTTTTGCCGGTACCAATTGCCCAGATAGGTTCATAAGCAATGATCACTTTTTTCAATTCGTCGGCACTTAAATGATAAAGACTTTCTTTGAGTTGATTTGCTACGTACTCATTTTGTGTTCCTGCTTCACGAATAGCCAATGCTTCACCACAGCAGAAGATGGGCGTTAAACCTGCTGCTAAAACAGTATTTACTTTTTCAGCCAGCATTTCATTGCTTTCGTTAAAGTATTCACGGCGTTCGCTGTGACCAAGCACAACATAGCCAACGTTGATCGACTTCAGCATTTCAACAGAAGTTTCACCTGTGTAAGCACCCGATGTTTTCGTGTAGCAGTTTTGGGCAGCAACACCTGTATTAAGATGTCCTTTTAATTTTGCTACCACCATGGAAAGGTATGGAAACGGAACAGCAAACACAGCACGCTGGCTTGCTGATAAAGTAAACGGGGTATTAATAATGCCATTGATCAGTTCTTCGGCCTGCTGAAAAGTTAAATTCATTTTCCAGTTTGCTGCGGCTACCTGTTGTCTCATAATCTTGTTGTTTTTAAATCGTAGTTTATTTTTGTTGGGCGTAAATATATTCCAGTATCTGCTTATCGTTGTTAGTTAAAGTTTGTTGTTTCATCTGCATCCAGTTTTCAATATCATGCAGTGCTTTTTCAAGAATGTATTGTTCGCCTGTATGAATATTCCAGGTAAAATCTTTTACAAACTTCGGCGACAAACCTGTTGTGAGAATATTACTGCAGATGCCGCTCACCATGCCAGTTGTGAGTGATGCGTTAATGGACACTTTTGAATAATCGCCCAGCATGACACCACATTTTGTACCGGCGCTGATCCATTGGTGCAGTAAAGGGTTCCACAATTTCACCTCGCCTGCTGTATTTTTTACGTTGGAACAGGATGTGCCTGCGCCAATATTGCACCACGACCCGATTACAGCATCACCAATATATCCATCGTGTGCTTTGTTGGAATAATCAAAGAAGATGCTGTTCTTAATTTCACCACCCACGGTGCATTTTTTTCCCACAGTTGTGGCGCCATAAATTTTGCTTCCCATCTTCACCACTGCGCCATCAAGTGCAGCAAATGGCCCACGGATCATAGTGCCTTCCATCAGCAACACATCTTTACCAATATACACCGGCCCCGATGATGCGTTGATGCTGCAGTATTCCACAACTGCTCCATCTTCAATAAACACCTGTTCGGGATTGATCACATTGTTGGCAGATGAAATGGGAGCTGATAACTTTTTTGCACGGATCAATTGTATATCGGTTCGTATCAGCTCATCATTAGCCGTTACAAGATCAAATGCAAATTGAAGAAATCTTACAGGAGCATTCAATTCAACTGCTGTGCAGTTGACAAGCAAGCTTTGATCGACAGGAAAAACAAGTTTTTGTTTTGTGCGTACAGCCACCAGCTGGTTGTTCTTCCGCAGCAATTGTTCCGCAGCAAGTGAAGTAACAGCCTGCAGCAACTCATTTGAATAAACAGCAGCCGCATTGATGTATAAATAATCATCCTCTTTAATTTCTGCAAATGAAAAAGCTGCGGAAAGATGATCTTCTGTAAGCGTAAACACATCCTGCTGTAAAACAAAACTCCAGCGCTCTCTTGTTGTAAAAATACCACAACGGAATGCAGACAACGGACGAATAAGAGAGAAAGGATAAAAACTGTTTCTTGTTTCCGTATCAAACAAAATGATCTGCATCGGCGGTTAAAATTAACTCGCTGTAAAAATACAGGAATCATTCAAATGAAAACTGCCCCTCAAAAGGGGCAGCTTTTATGACAGATATCATTTGTTCAGACTTACTGAGGTAGCAGCACCTGGTTTATTTTGTAAAACACGCCATTAACAGCTATGCGATCAACGCCCAGCGGGCTGCCTGCAATTGCAGCGGCAGCAGAGGGATTACCTACTCCTTTTACACTTAAAGCAGCACCAAAGCCAGATGCAAGTGTAGAAGAAATTGTAAGACCGGGATGGGCAGCAATAGAACGGTTGACAAAGGTTTGATAATTAGCTGCAGTTTGCGGGAAGTTAACAGAGTACACCCGCTTATTTAATGTGAGCAAGTGATACGCTACAATTCCCTGCGCCATTGCCGGGGTTACAGCAGCGCTGCTTAAAAATGCAGGTCCTGCATTTACAGCTGCGGTAGCCTGCTGATCGGCAAGCACTGCATTGCCACTGCTTGCTGCAAATACCTGCTGATAAACCAGTCCATAAACCAATGCTTGAAACGCTGCATTATTTGGAGCA
The DNA here is from genome assembly GCA_009996555.1 of Chitinophagaceae bacterium. Taxonomy (GTDB): domain Bacteria; phylum Bacteroidota; class Bacteroidia; order Chitinophagales; family Chitinophagaceae; genus Lacibacter. The sequence continues at coordinate 9,283 of JAACZX010000023.1, forward strand.
AACACCGTTAAGTTGATCACCGGTTGCGACAAAGCATATTGAAATGTTTCTGCCGAAGATGCAGCTGCCTGATCGCCACGCTGAATGGCTGCTTTGAAGTAAGCAAGATCAGGATCGTTGCTGATGGTATCCCATAATACCGATTTCGGTGGCATTATAACCGTTGCCGGGCTATGTACAACACCATTGGTTCCTGTAATGGCATCGGCTGCAGCAATAGGAATATTATTGATGGTATTTGTTACTGCATTTTTTGATGGGAACAAAGGCATCCATATCGGGAAATTTGCAGGTGCCGGAGCAGGAAGCGTACCAATTGGAAGTGAACTGATGCGTATTACATTTGGTGCGGCTACTGTTGCTGCTGCTATATTAGCCGACATCAGCTTCTCGTTTTGCAGAATGTGATAACGAATGACCGCCGTAAGATCCTGAAGCGGCATTGCGTTTACAACTGCAAGTGAAAGCCCTGCAGTAGTTAATGCCGCATCGCTGGGCGCATATACAGTAAAACTGTTTGACGGCACATTCAGGTAGGCATACATGCCGGTACGCTTTAACGCAGCGGTAAATATTGAAAACGATGCATTTGCTTCAATTCGTTTTCCAATGGTATTTACTGTATCAAGTGCCGGGTTGTTTGATGCAACAGGTTCATACACTTTATTGCAGGCCGTTGACAGCAACAATAATGCAGCTACATAAACCTGTATTTGTCTTGAATATTTTTTAAGCATAATAATTTCTTTAGTGGTTACTGAATTAAAAAACGTTGTAGCCAATGCTAACATAGTACAAACCTCCTATTGCAGGGTTTCCTGGAGCCTGCACATAGTATTCGTTAAAGATGTTTGTACCTCCCAGTTTGAACATATACTTGGAGTTCGGCACTTTATACATAAACTGGAGATCAACAGTTTGAATAGATGGAACATGTCCATTGATGAAATCACTTTCAAAATTGTAATCACTCATCCACTTATATACAAGGCTGAAACCAAATAGTTTTTTTGCACCAAAGCCAGTGTTACTCAATTTAACGTTGGTTTTATATCTCGGCGTGTTAAAACCAGCCTGGAAACCTGCCGGTACATCTGTTAATTCATCACTTGCAAAGTTTACACCCACAAGGAAATTTTTAGGCAACCTGTAATCAACACTAACACCGTAGCCAAAGCTTTTTACTACAGCATCTGAATTAACCGGTATTGAAAAATCTTTGCCGGTTGCTGTTTGTATTACTCTTCTGCGTGTAAGGAAATCAGTATACTGTCCATAGTAAGCGTATGCATCTATTAACAATTTACTCTTTAAAACAAGCCCCTTGTATCCAACTTCAAACGATGTAACAGATTCAGGTTTCAAATCAACTACTGTTACCTGTTCGCTTGTGGCCCCACCGTTTGCCCCTCTTGCAAATACAGGGCTGCCATTTAAATTATAGAAAGATCTGAAGTTTTCGTGTCCGCCAATCAACGTGTATTCATTTCCTACAAACAGGTTGATCCACTGCATTTGTGTACTTGGAAAACGATATGCTGTTTGGTAAGAAAAACGCAGGTTGTTGTCTTTTGCCAGCCTTACTAAAGCAGTAGCTCTTGGCGTAAAGCGTTCTTTAAAGTTTTGATTCTTATCAAACCGTCCGCTTACCGTTAGGCGCAATTTGTCATTGAAAAAACCTTTGGCGATCTGTGCATAAGCACCCACTTCGTTAATATCAATTGTTCCGGTACTGTCAGCAAACAATGTTCCTTGTGAATTAAGGATGTATTTCTTGTAATTACCGCCCACCAACAGATCTGCAAATCCTTTCAGCAGGTGTGTAAAATCATACTGTCCTTCCACTTGCCACAAATCAGTTCTGTCAAGGAACCTGCCACCACCATAAGGTGCACCTGCTGCTGCTTTTCCAATAGGTACTCCTTTAATAAAATTAAACAGCTGATTAAATGCCTGTGTGCCGGGTACTGGTCTGTTCCTGTCAGCATAAGCTCTTGCTCCGTCGTGCGATGCCTGCTCAGACATACCAAGAACATACCTGTTGTTTACATACTGTGCAGTGTACTCTGGCAACCACACCTGTGTTCCTTTCCAGGCTTCATTGAAATAGGAAATTGCCGCCGTCATGTTATAAGAATTGCCGGAGTTTTCCTGTGTAGTGTAAACACGGGCCAGCCAGTTCTTACTGTTCAGTTCAAATTTATATTGACCCATTTTTAAATCCTGCAGACTGTACCTGTCGCTACCGGTATATAATGTATTACCGGTTCCCCAATAACCACTCAGAATTGCTTCAGTTTTACTGTCAATTTTATAATTGAGCGATCCGCCTAATTTAAAGTTAACGGTGTTAGGATCTGCAATTTCTTTTTCTGAATAACCGGTTCTTGAAACCATGATCGGAGAGGTCATTGTATTTCTGATTCCACGGTAAAAATCCACACCGCCGGCAATAAACGCATCTACCACCTGGCGAAGATCTCTTGAAACTTCATCGCCATAAACATTTATACCGTTATAGTCGGGCACTCCCCTGCCACCAGGAAGTAAAGCGCCGGTATTTTTATTGTAATTTCTTGTATCAGCTGCAACCCAATCTTTGGCCTGCACTAATTCAGATGTGATCTTAAATGCAAAACGCTCACTCACTTTATGCGCCCAACGCAAAGTCCAGTTGGTATAGCCCGATGGATTTCTGAATTTTCCATCAGTATTCATTACACCTTGTTTTACCTGGAAAGACAAACCCTGGTATTTAAACGGATTCTTACTGTTTACCAGCAATGTACCATTCATACCACCGGGGCCATACAATGCAGAAGATGCACCGGGAAGTAATTCCATGTTATCTACATCCAGTTCAGACAAACCAATAACGCTACCTACAGAAAAGTTTAAACCGGGAGCCTGGTTATCCATACCATCAACGATCTGGTTAAAACGAACGTTACCGCTTCCGAGAAAACCCCTTGTAGTTGGCGTTTTAAACGTAAGCGACGATGTCAGCATGTCCACTCCTTTGAAATTGGAAATGATGTCGTAGTAATTCGCCGCCGGTGCAATTTGAATGGCAGGGGCGCTTATCCGCTCTACTGTTACGGGTGACAGTAATTGACTGGTAGCAGTTCTGGTAGCCGATACCACAACCTCCGTTTGTATAGTACTCACTACTGTAAGCGATATACTTACGGGAGAGGAGGCACTGCTTACTGACACTTCTTTGGTTTCGAAACCGATAGAAGATACCACTAATGTAACAGGCAGCGATGGCACTGTTAAACTGAATTCTCCGTTTTCGTTGCTGTATACACCCGTGTTACTACCTTTTACGGTTATGGTTAC
>JAACZX010000229.1 GCA_009996555.1 Chitinophagaceae bacterium
AGACTATGGCACATCGTGGCGTGTGTACCGCACCATTTCAATTGTTGACCAGATCTATATCAAAGCAAAACGCATCCGCACCATCCAGGAAAAGCAAGAACAGAAAATAGGCGATACCATAGCGTCTGAATTCAAGGGTATTTTGAATTATGCTGTAATGGGGCTGATACAGCTTGAACTGCCGCCAAGCGAAGGCGAAGAATTATCGGTAGAAAAAGTGATGGAGCTGTATACTGAAAAGATCAATAAGGCAAGAGAGCTGATGCTTGATAAAAATCATGATTATGGTGAAGCATGGCGTGAAATGAGCCAGGAAAGTTTTGTTGACCTGATGCTGGCAAAGCTGCAACGCATCCGCCAGATATTGCAGAACGATGGAAAGACCTTAGTGAGCGAAGGGATTGAAGCACAAAGGATAGAGAAGTATGAGGTTGGAGGTACGCCCTGTCTGACGCCCTCGTCTGACGGATGTGGCAATAGCTTTATTTTGGATTTCAGATTGACGATTGCAGATATCTTTGTCAGTTGCGTATTGCTTATTAACAATTGCCTGTTCACTTTTTACAATTCACAATATGAATAAATCGCTTACAGTTTCCCGTTGGTTTGTTGGTTTACTTTTTATTTTTTCCGGGTTGGTGAAAGCCAATGATCCGCTGGGATTAAGTTATAAAATGCAGGAGTTTTTTGAAGCCTGGGGCATACAGGGCTTTCATGACTATACATTGGCCATGTCTGTTCTTATGAATGCGTTTGAAATTATTGCTGGTGTGGCGGTCATCATCGGCTGGCGCATGAAGCTGTTCAGCTGGTTATTACTTCTGCTCATTTTGTTTTTCACATTTCTTACAGGTTATGCATGGCTGGCAAAAAATCCTGACGGCACAGCTAAGTTTGCATCCTGCGGTTGTTTTGGCGATTGTTTACCGCTTACGCCGCAGCAGTCTTTTCTGAAAGATCTGTTATTGCTTGTACTCATAGGCATCATTTTCAAATACCGGAACAGCATCAAACCATTGTTCTCAAAAGAGATCGTGAATGCTTTTTTTATTTTTGATGCAGCTGTATTTGCTTTTCTTCTTCAGTGGTACACACTAAAATACTTACCTGTTGTAGATTGTCTGCCGTTTAAGAAAGGAAATAATGTCGCCGTATTACGCAAAATGCCAGCCGATGCCGTGCCCGATAAATACGAATATGAATTTGTGTATGAAAAAGATGGTAAGCCGCAATCGTTCTCTATGAAAAATCTTCCCGACAGTACATGGAAGTTTGTGGAACGGAAACAGACACTTGTACAAAAGGGCAAGAACAATGAACCAAAGATCAAAGACTTTGACCTGAAAACAGCAGATGGTGCCGATGTTTCATCAGAGATACTTGAACAGAAAGGAACGTATTATTTACTCTTTATTCAGAATTTTAATCAATTAAAAACTTCCGACGCATGGGTAAAGCAGGCAAGCAAACTGGCAAAAGAACAGAAGCTGATTGTTATTACCAGTATGCCGGATATAGCAAAAGAGTTTCTGGCTTCCGATGTTATTCTCAGCCAGGTGCAGTTGCTGAGTTGTGATGTAACAGCTATTAAAACAGCAGCAAGGGCAATACCAACCTTGTATAAAATGAACGGATCAATAGTGGAAGGCAAATGGAGTGCGCCTGATTTTGCTGAAGCGAAATAACCGATCTTTAAGAAGTGGCAACTTATCTTCTCCGCAAACTGTTTTATGGGTTACTCGTTCTTGCAGGCGTGGTTACCGTTGTGTTCTGGATGTTCCAGGGCTTTGGTGACCCTGCACGTTTGGTAATGGGGCAAACAGGCGACAGTGCCACCATCAGCAATATCAAAAAAGAGTTGTATCTCGATCAGCCAAAGTGGAAACAGTTTGTGTTGTATGTAAATGATGTATCACCAATTGCTATGCATTCTGCTTCAGAAATTGAAAAGAAACAGTTGAAAGGATTGTTTGTTGGTGGCGAAAATAAACTGGCGTTGAAGTGGCCTTACCTGCGCCGTAGTTATCAAACAAAAAAACAAGTGGGCGAAGTATTAATGGAAGCGCTGCCGGGAACAATTATGCTGGCCGTAGCTGCCATGCTGCTTGCCACGGTGCTTGGTGTTTTTCTTGGTGTAATTGCTGCAGTTAAAAAAGATACCTGGATGGATACCTCAGCTGTGTTCAGCAGTATTGTGGGTATATCTGCTCCATCATTTTTCATGGGTATTCTTATTGCTTATTTCTTTGGCTTTGTATTGAGCAAATACACCGGACTAACGATGACGGGCAGCTGGTTTGATATTGATGTTAAAACAGGCGATCATTATTTTACGTTGCAGAATTTATTACTGCCTGCGTTAACATTGGGCATCAGACCTCTTGCTATTATTACACAGCTTACGAGAAGCTCCATGCTGGATGTGCTCAACCAGGATTACGTACGCACTGCTTATGCAAAAGGACTGAGCCGTTCAACAGTGGTATGGAAACATGCGCTGCGGAATGCACTCAATCCTGTTATTACAGCAGTTACCGGATGGTTTGCCGAGTTACTGGCAGGTGCTTTTTTTGTGGAATATATTTTTGGCTGGAAAGGTATTGGCAAAGTAACAGTGGATGCACTTGAAAAACTTGATTATCCTGTTGTAATGGGTAGTGTACTGTTAAGCGCTTTTATTTTTGTGCTGATCAATATGCTTTCTGATATGCTGTATGCGGTTGTTGATCCAAGAGTGAGAGTGGGGTAGAAGTACAAAGTATGAAGTTGGAAGCACGAAGTAAGAAGTAAGAAGTATGCCACGTCGGATGTTCTCATCAGGCGTGATGAAACAAAACAATAAATCAATTTAATATGCGATTCATTATTCTTGTACTTTGTACATTCTTCATTATTTCCTGTAAAAACAAGCCGACAGTTCCAACGGTTGCTGAATATTTTAACTACGGTGATAGTGGTGTGCAATCGGCCGGTGTAAAAATGATCCCCATCAAAACAGCAGTTGGTGAATTTAAAGTCTGGACCAAACGTTTTGGTAATAACCCACGCATCAAAATATTATTGCTGCATGGCGGCCCTGCAATGACACATGAGTACATGGAATGTTTTGAAAGTTTTTTCCCAAAAGAAGGATTTGAGTTTTATGAATACGATCAGCTGGGTTCGTATTACAGCGATCAGCCGAAGGACAGCAGCTTGTGGACTACTGAACGTTTTGTGGAAGAAGTAGAGCAGGTGCGAAAAGCAATTGGTGCAGACAGTACAAATTTTTATGTATTAGGAAATTCATGGGGCGGTATACTGGGTATGGAATATGCTCTGAAATATCAACAGCACATGAAAGGATTGATTGTTGCCAACATGATGGCAAGTGCACCTGAGTATGGCCGTTATGCGCAGGATGTATTGGCAAAACAGATGGATCCGGCAATTTTGGACGAGGTACGTGCCATTGAAGCCAAAGGCGACTTTGGTAACCCTCGTTATATGGAATTGTTGATACCGAATTTTTATAAACAACATTTGTGCAGGCTGGAAGAGTGGCCCGATGGATTTAACCGTGCCATGAAGCATGTGAACGGAGAAATATATACCATGATGCAGGGGCCAAGTGAATTTGGAATTGCCGGTCGTTTGGTAAACTGGGATATTAAAGCAAGATTGAAAGAGATAAAAGTCCCCACACTTATGATTGGTGCAAAGCATGATACAATGGACCCCGCTGCAATGGAAGAACAAAGCAAGCTGCTGCAAAAGGGGCGCTATCTCTATTGCCCCAATGGAAGCCATCTTGCTATGTGGGACGATCAGCAGGTGTTTATGAATGGAGTAATTGCATTCATTCATGATGTAGATCAGGAAAAAATGTAACATCGTCTGCAATACAAGAGCCGCCTTTTCAGGCGGCTCTTGTATTCGATTAACAGCTGACTGACGATGCAGCCAGTTTATTTATGGATCACATCCATTTGCTGAGGAAGAGTTTGAACTCTTCTCTTAATTCATTGATTACTTTTTCGAATCCTTCAAATTCTTCTTTTACAGCCTGGTGCGTTTGCACCTGTGCTGTTTCAATTCGACCAACATGGGTCTGTACATCTTTTAGTACGTTGTGTTCGTGTTCGTGAATGTTGTGTTGCAGTTCATCAATTGTGTTTCGCTGAATGATGAACTGGTTCTGAAAATGCTCTACCGCTTTCATTACTTCTTCGCCGGTATTCTTTGTGGCAATTTCTGCAAGACGTTCTTCCTGGATATCCAGTTCTTTATCATAAAAATCAAGT
>JAACZX010000606.1 GCA_009996555.1 Chitinophagaceae bacterium
GTATTTCATTTGCTATATCATCGGCCATAACAAAACAAAAGAAAAGAGTGCTGGTGTTTTCCAAAACGGCAGGTTTCCGGCATGCATCAATTCCAAAAGGAAAAGAAGCTTTGTTACTAATGGGCAAGCAAAATAATTTTCTTGTTGACACAACAGAAGATGCCGGTTTCTTTACTCCGGAAACACTGAAAAAATATGATGCGGTTGTTTTTTTAAGTACAACAGGTGATGTGTTTACCAATGAACAGCAGGCTGCATTTGAAACGTTCATCCGCTCGGGTAAAGGTTATGTGGGCATACATGCTGCTGCCGATACAGAATATGAATGGCCCTGGTATGGCAAACTTGTGGGTGCTTATTTTATGAATCATCCCAAACAACAAAATGCAAAACTTACCATTACAGATCATAACCATGCATCCACCAAACATTTACCGCATGTGTGGGAGCGTTTTGATGAGTGGTACAATTACAAGAGCAGGAATAATGATGTAAAGGTGTTGATGACCATTGATGAAAGCAGTTATGAAGGTGGCAAAGAAGGCGCTTATCATCCTATGGCATGGTATCATGCATTTGATGGTGGCCGTGCTTTTTACACTGCACTTGGCCACACTGATGAATCGTATAAAGAAGAGAACTTTTTAAAACATGTGCTGGGTGGAATAAGGTATGCGATGGGGAAATAGTGAGTGGTGAACGGTGAGTGGTGAGTAGTGAGTAGTGAGTGTATGGCAGTCTTCTTTATTTCTCCCGCCACTACTAATTTGCTGCTTCAGAAGGGAGGAATACAGGCTTAAAAGTGGCAGTATACTGCCTTTAGCAGCGAAGGATGAGCGAAGGATGCTTGCATTTACCCGGGAGTTTGTTTATCTTGTATGTACAAAAACACCCCAACCTATGGCAAGAACAAACCGGAACCCACTCCTGAAAGGATTACGAGGCCAGATCGGCAAACAGCTTGTATTTAAGCAATACGGGAAGAAAACTGTGGTGAGCAAATTCCCTGATATGAGCCATGTAAAGGCCAGTCCCAAACAAAAGAAAATAAGAAAGGGGTTTCAGAAAGCTGTGGCTTATGCGCAGGGAATTAATAATGATCCTGTGAAAAAAGCTGTGTATGCGAAGAAAGTGAAGAAGGGACAAACTGTGTTTAACTATGCCATCTCAGAGTTTTTGAGAAGCAAGGGATGAGGGGTGTGCTGACGATTGATTTGGTTGCCCACGGAGGCGCAAAGGGCACGGAGGGTTGTGCCCACAGATTACACGGATTTTTACAGATGGAGGTTGCGCTGGCGATTGATTTGGTTGCCCACGGAGGCACAAAGGGCACGGAGGGTTTTGCTCACTGATTACACGGATTTTTACAGATGGAGGTTGCGCTGGCGATTGATTTGGTTGCCCACGGAGGCGCAAAGGGCACAGAGAGTTATGCCCACAGATTACACGGTTTTTTACAGATGGAGGTTGCGCTGGCGATTGATTTGGTTGCCCACGGAGACACAAAGGGCACAGAGGGTTGTGATGATCGTGTTCTGCCACGGATATTAATACAGTTTGCCCATAACAAAACATGGAACGACCGTATTAAAAAAGCAGCGGGTGCGCAATGGAGCAACACGTTAAAAGGCTGGCATATACCCGATACGGAAGAGAACCGTAAGAAATGCGGTTTACCTGTTTCAACAGCGCTAGCTGTGCAGCAACAAAAGGTTGAACGTTCCGCTATCCGTCTCTCGGCCACTAATAAGACCCAGCTCCTCCTCTACCTTGAGCAACTGGCGTTAAAGAAATACAGTAAAAGCACTTTACAAACTTATCGTAATGAGTTTATGCAGCTGTTGCAGTTGCTTGGCGAACGGCCCGTGCAGGATCTAACGCCTGAGCATTTGAAACGATACATGCTTTATTGTGTGGTGAAACTGCAGTTGAGTGAAAACACATTACACAGCAGGTTGAATGCGTTGAAGTTTTACTTTGAACAGGTATTGAAGCGGGAGAAGTTTTTCTTCGATATACCCCGTTCAAAAAAACAATTACAACTACCCAAAGTGTTGAATGAAACAGAAATCGGACGCCTATTCAAAGCCATTACTAATCTGAAACACAAAGCCATTGTTTTTACTGCTTACAGTGCGGGGTTACGGGTAAGCGAGGTAATAAACCTGAAACTGACAGATATTGATTCTAAAAGAATGACCCTGTTTATACAACAAGCGAAGGGAAAGAAAGACCGCTATGTAAATCTTAGCCCGGTGTTACTCGACATTTTGCGATCTTACCTCAGCAAACAAGAGCAACGACCAAAAACATATCTATTTGAGGGACAGATATACGGAGAACCATACAGTGTACGCAGTGCCCAACAAATCTTCATTGACGCAAAGAAAAAAGCCGGCATATCAAAAGCAATCAGTTTTCACGGGCTTCGGCACAGCTTTGCCACTCACTTACTTGAAAAGGGAACAGACATAAAATATATAAAAGACATCCTAGGCCACTTTGACATTAAAACAACTGAAAGATATGTGCACGTGGCACGCAAAACACTTGTAAATATCGTTAGTCCACTTGATGACTTATATGAAAAAGGAATTTTGTAAAAAAGCAATTGCGCAACTCACAATTGAAAAAACGCATATAGCGAGTAATGAAAATCAAAGAGTTGGAAATTTTGATTTTAGGAGGAGTTGCGTATATTAGCGTGTTAGTGGCTATTTTACAGAGACACCCTACAATGCGACAATTACTACTACTAATCATGTTCACTTTGGCAGCTTTAAATTCCTTCTCTCAAAAGTTGGACGTCACAACAATTGATAAAACAAAAATTACAGTGACAATTTTAGACAGTGCATCAAAATCTCAACTATTGACACAGTTCAATGGCAGGCAAGACAACACTCTTCGCAAAAAATGGACAGCCAGAACATTTTTACTTTCTGACGGAAAAGTTATTGTTGAGTTTTACGACAAGAACGCTGTACTGATTGACAACATTGAACAACTTAAAAAATTAGAGGAAGTTCGATTTGTAAAAAACACCATTGACTTTCTCAAAAAAAACATTTCGTATAAAATAGAACTAACGTTTGAAAAAGGGAAACAAATAATTGAAGCAGATAAACCTAAAAGGCTAACACAATATAAGAGTGACATGCCTGAATGGTATGATTTTGAAGTATACGAGTTAAAGACTGGACAGATTTTATTCTTAGACAAATCAGGAAATTTTAAAGCAGCAGCCATATTTCCAGACATTAAGACCCTTGCTTCCGAAAAAACTTCAGTATTAGAAACAGCTTATGGCTCTGATGATGACGAACATTTAATGAAAGTGTTAGCTTCCGGCGACAGGCTTTCGGATTATGATGTGAACGACCATCTGATCTATCCGAAATATCTTAAAGATTTAATTAAGAACCACAAGTTGACACTTGTTGAGCAGAAAGTTTACGTTTCAGATTTCTTCGGCAACTTATACAAATCCGAAAACGGCTATTATATTCTTGTTGATGAAGTAAACCAAAAAAATGGAGCAGGAAACAAAATGCCAATATTAAGTTTACGCATTTATGAAACCTTGCAACAAGTCAAAGACGCTCAAACAAAATACGAGGCATTCAAAAACAAAGGAGTAACATCGGAACATTTTTATCAGAAAATATCAGACAAGTATGGTGAGAATTTTCCTGATTTTGTGCCACAACTAATTGACACTTTACCTGCAATACTAAACTTTGACAAAGAACAACTTTCATTTGATAGTTTGGGCATTGACTTAGTTGACGAAGCTCTCAAATGGAATGGAACTAATTACAAACTTTTTGACACATGGTTTCCTTGCACACTTGCTTACTATGGACAATGCTATATTACCGACAAGCAAGACGGCAAATGGTCAATGTACTTTGACAAAGAAAGCAAAGTTTGGATACCAGAAGTAAAACTTAAAGATGGAACTTCTGCATGGGATTGGATAGACTTCTATAAAGACTTAAGTGAAGGACCAATTCCTTTACGCTGGACAGGTGATTGGGATGGCTCACGCAAGAAAATGCGGTCAGACATCAGGACAAAAAACAGCCACTAACATGGGGTTTGCTGCTATGCTGGCTGACGAATAAATCCTCATCTTTTTGTTCGCTATTAGCAGAGGTTCGGTCAGACGTAATTCTATTCAGCTTTAGTTCTTATCTTCAAAATCAGTAATGTCTCGTCCTGAAATAGGTTGACTACAAATCAACCATTTTATGGATTTAAAAGAACAGATTATT
>JAACZX010000607.1 GCA_009996555.1 Chitinophagaceae bacterium
AACAATATTCAACTTTATCATTAGATTTAAGCTGACGTTACAACACTTCCGCCACTGTAGCAATGCCGTTGGTTGGTGGATACAGCAACAAATAATAAAAATGGAGGCCAGCAACCATTTCAAAAACGGGGCGAAACCGAAAAGCCAAATGAGTAGGGATTTAATAAAGTAAAACCGAAATGAACAGAACAGTAATCATCCTGTTAATCTGCTTACTTGGAACAGCCACTTATGCACAGCGATTAGAAAGAATAGAAAGCTTTCAAAGCAACGGTAAATATGGCTTTAAAGACATTGGAACAGGAAATGTAATTAATCAAAGTTCATTAAGCACAGTTAATAAGGAGAACGGAAAGACAGGTAAGCAGAATGCTGAAAATTCAGATAAAATAAGAATAACAACAGCCATAGGGTTAAGCTGGGAGTTTCCTGACAATGAATATAAGGCCGACAGTTCGGATGTTGAAAAGATGTATCATTATGTTACACCATTAAAAGATGCTGAGATTTATATCAAGATTGTGAATATGGGTAAAATGAATAAGACGATCACGAACGGTGCATTGTATCCATTGGCAAGTGAGAGAATAAAGGATCTTAAAGCTGATGGATTTGATGTAAAAGGAGTGGAATCCAAAGATTATTTGAAGTCTGTAAAATCAAATAATCTTGTTTTAGGCTATTTAGCCACACACAGTGACGGCGATATCCTTTTCTTTTATACACACAAAAACAATTATGTAATAAGTATTCATATTGTTAATTACAATGCGAAGCTTTCTTTAACGCAAAAAGATTTAGATGCGTTTCTGAATTCAGTCACTATATCCCAATAGGTAAAACAATTTATACCTCTTTATTCGCCGTTATATATCTTCTTTCTCAGCAACGTCTCCCACAAAACTAAAGCTGAAAGCCTGCATTGTGCTACATGGTGACGTTGCGTACTACGAGAAAAAATAATATCCGATACGCAACGTCCTCCACAAGCTGTTGAACAAACTTGCAACTGATTACAGGGAGAGACATTGCTGGGAAGGAAGGAAAAATGAGCATTGACATAATTCCCATAAACGGCAAAAGTCAATATCTTTTTCTTATCGGTTGGTGTCCCCACCAACCGAAATGCCAATGTAAAAGCTGGTTGGTGAAGAAATCTTGTGGATATTCAGGTTTGCCACATATAATTCAGTATCCTGCACAAATTTTTTTCTGCAAAACAGCGTACATTCATCATCACCAACCATCAGCAATATGAAACATGCCATACAATACCTGTTAAGCTGTTTGTTTATCGTAATGCAGTTTTCTTCTTCAGCACAACAAGTGTACTATAGTACCACAGAAGCTGCAGCAATCCACGATAGTATTGCACAAAGCCGATGGGATGTGGGCGGACGACTGTCGCAATACAGTTTCAGGTATATGTCGGAGTTTTTTCCCATTGGCGTTATTCAGCGCTCTGGCCAGCCTTACCCGTTTCGTTACAGTCCGGCAAAATCACTCAGCAATATCAGCATCAGTTTAAATAGCGAAACACTTTCACTTGACGATTATTTAAAGAAATTACACATTGCCGGTTTTATTGTTGTGCATAAAGGAACCATCGTGTATGAAAAATATTTTTCCATGTTGCCCCAGGATCAGCACACGCTGCAATCGGTAACCAAAGTAATTACCTCTACGTTAATTACCGGTTTAATGAATGAAAAGAAGATAAACATCAATCAGCCAATTGAAACGTACATACCTGAACTGAAGGGTACCGATTGGCAGGGCATTTCTGTAAAAGATATTCTGAATATGCGTTCGGGCATGGATATACGTTCAATTGATTTTTCAAGCGGACCGTTTACAAATCCCAAACATAAAAATTACCAGCTTGAAGCAGCATTAGGCATTTTGCCAAAAACTGCCAATACAAGTTCATCTGTTTATTCAGTTATTGCAGGGTTTAAAAAAGATACGGTGCCTGGTTTACAGGCAGCCTATTCAAACATCAATACGTTTGTTTTGGGTTGGCTTGCCGAAAAGGTGACCGGTAAAAAATATACCGACCTTGTAAGTGAACGGATATGGAAGCCAATGGGTGCAGGTTCAGATGCGTATGTATGTCTTTCCGATAAAGGAATACCATGGATGCATGGAGGAATATCAGCAACGCTAAGAGACCTTGCCCGCTTTGGTATGCTCTTTACCTACAGCGATATCCGTTTGCGGAAGGAAAGCATCATTAGTTTTGAACAGCTGAAAGAGATTTTTGCAGCAGCACCTGTGCAAAATTATTTTGCTCCGTTTAAATGGGCTTATCAATGGGATATGGCAAGCGATGGTGTAATGATGAAAAGCGGTTTTGGCGGACAGGCTTTGTACATTGCTCCTGAAAAAGAAACCGTGATTGCTTATTATAATTATGTTGATGAAGACTGGGGTATGAACATGATCTCCGATGCCGCATTGAATGAACTATTGAAAGCAGTAAGCATGCGTAATTAAAAAAATCAAATACCTTTCATCAATAACATCTGCAATGAAGAAAACACTATTCATCCTGCTGGCCGCACTTGCCATACTGGTAAGTTTCTATCCGCTTATTTATTTTATCAATGGAAAAGATTTTGGATTACTTCAATCTAAAAACGAAAGCATATTAAGTTCCCGGCTTTGGAGCATTGGGTTTTATACCCATATTACGTTTGGCGGTATTGCACTGCTTACCGGCTGGAGCCAGTTTGTTGCAAAGATCAGAACCAAAAGGGTAAAGCTGCATCGTTTACTGGGTAAGATCTATGTTCTTGCAGTGCTGCTCAGTTCTGTTTCCGCCATGTACATTGCTTTTTATGCAACAGGTGGGCTTATTCCTTCTGTCGGCTTTGGACTTTTGGGCATTGTTTGGTTCACTTCTACAGTAAGAGCATTTCTTCATATCCGCAACGGACAGGTTGATGCACATCAAAAGATGATGATCTATAGTTATGCTGCCTGTCTTGCTGCGGTAACATTGCGCATCTATCTGCCTTTGCTTACTTCGGCTTTCCAGGATTTCATCAAAGCATATACATTAGTGGCATGGCTTTGCTGGGTGCCCAATATTGTTGTTGCGTATTTTCTGGTGAAGCAGCTTGAAAAGAAAAATGCACTTGCGGGTGAAGTTAAATAGGCGAATAACATGTCTATTGTTACTTTCGCTAATGCACAGAAATAACTTTTCACGTAACAAAACAAGAACTACTCTTAACGGCCAAAACCTAAACCATCCTTCTCAAACAATGAAAACCAATCTTTTTCAGTACCTTGTAAAAAACATGATGACAATGAAAACATATAAGGGATTTGCTGCGGTAATAATGTTGCTTGCACTACATAGTTGCAGTAACGGAATGGAAGAAGGGAATAATCCATCCTCTAACAATACCATTTCCACGCCGCCGCCAACCAATCAATCACAAACAGCACCGCAGCAAACTACCAGCACCAGTACTGCCGGATTAAATCCGCCACATGGTCAGCCGGGACACCGTTGCGATATTTCTGTTGGTGCACCGCTTGACAGTAAGCCATCGGCGCCAACTGTTACAACCACAGCTCCGCAACAGCAGCAAGTAGTAATGCCGCAGCCAACTGCGCCGGCAGCCACTACCACCACTGCTGCAGGAAAAAATCCTCCGCATGGTCAGCCCGGGCACCGTTGCGATATTGCTGTTGGTGCGCCATTGCCAAAATAAATTTGTGGGGAAACATAATTGATGGTTTCAGTAAGCCTTTACTTACTGAAACCATTCTTTGAATTTTTTCAGATCAACATTGCCGCCCGACAGAATAATGCCGATGCGCTTACCTGCAAACAACTCTTTATTTTTAAGAATTACTGCAAGTGTTACTGCAGAGCTTGGCTCCACCACCATCTTCATACGTTCATAAATCAGCTTTAATGCCTTTATAATTTCTTCGTCGGTTACGGTGAGGATGCCTGTTACGTATTGTTTAATGATGGGAAATGTTTTGTCGCCAAGTTTGGTGAGTAAACCATCTGCAATGGTATTGATGTAAGGAGCAGCTTCTATCTTTCCGTTTTTAATACTCAATACTGCATCGGCTGCACCCTCCGGTTCGGCCGCATATACATGTGTGGCAGGAGAGAAATACAGGGCACTTAACAATGTGCCACTCAGCAATCCGCCGCCGCCAACAGGTGCCACAATCACATCCAATGATGGAATTTCTTCAATCAGTTCTTTGGCACAGGTAGCCTGACCTGTTATTACACGCTCATC
>JAACZX010000230.1 GCA_009996555.1 Chitinophagaceae bacterium
TGCACGGGTTGCCGGGAACTTAAAAGTAGTATGCGTAAAGTGGAAGTTGCTTATTTGCAGCAGGACAAAAACCTGACAATTAAACCACGGGGTTGCTTTGTGTGAAAAAAGCTTCAGCGGATCAAATGCCCGCAATAAATTCATCGAGATTTGTTTCGGAATTGAGCTGCAGCCGCTGCCGCAACCGCTGCCTTGTTTTGTGTACACTGTCAACCGAGATGCCCAGCATGGCCGCCATTTGTTTGCTGGTGAGCTGCAGTTTTATTAATGCAGCCATGCGTTGTTCGGCCACTGTAATATCGGCCGAGTTCTCTTTTATTTTCTGGAAGAAGGAGGGATAAATTTTTTCGAAGAGTGATTTGAATTTGATCCAGTCGTCTTCGGTCAATATGGTTTGCTGGCTAAGTTCGGTGATCAGTAACTGTTGCTCGGAAGATATGCTGCTGCCTTTTACCTGCTCTTCCAGTTTTTCAATGAGGTTTGTTTTTTCTACAATGTTTTCGGTAAACATCGTCAGCTGTTCTTTTGCAGATGCTATTTCCTGTTCCATACGTTGCTGCTCCTGTTGCATCCGCTCCATTTGCAGTTTCGCTTTCAACCGCTGTCTTGTAATTGCCAGGAAGCCAACTATACCCAACAAAACAATTGCCGTAATAAGTATGTTACGCTGCAACAATTGTTTTTCTTTCTCTTTGATCAATGCCTGAATACTGTACCTGCTTTTTTCAGCGTTGGCTCTCGCCTTTGAAACAGCAACTCCACTTAAAGCAATTACCCGTTCCAAGGAGTCGTTTAAAGAAGCGTATTTCGCATTATAGTAAAATGCACTATCATATACTGCCATTGTTTTAAATACATCCACAGCTGCGTAGTAAGTATTTCGCAAATAAAACATTTCGGGAGTCTGTTCCAGGAGGTGAAACGCTTCCCGCAAATATTGCAAGGCTGTTGCTGTATTTCCCAGCCGAAGCTGTGTGCGTGCTGCCCATTGTATTGAATTGGCAGCATTATCAAACAACTTACCTTCTTTACTTAACGTGTAATCGGTCTTAAATAAAGACAATGCTGTATCATACTTTTTTTGCTCATAGTAGATCTGACCCATGTTTCCGCTGATGATGCCTTTCCAAACATCATTTTTTAATGCTGTTGCTATCGTAAGTGATGTGCGATACCATACAAAAGCGGAATCGTATTGCTGCTGACGGTGATAACCAAGTGCAGTTGTATTGCTGGTAAACATCATCCGTATGGTATCTCCCAGCCCTTTTTGTGGCTTCCATAATTGAAATGCCTTTAAGCTATTCTTTACACATTCGTCATACTCCCTTATTTTAAAAAAAATCTCACCAACAACCATGTAGTCATACGGGCTGTTTTCAATGCCCAGCTTCTCATTTAGTTCCACTCCGTTCATTGTATATGTAACGGCTAACTCAAGTTCTTTCAACACAAGGCAAACCTGGCCGTAAGCAAGACTTGTTTTTGCAATCAGCCGTTCATCGCCTGACAAATAGGCTTCGTTCATTGCCTTTACATATAACGCTAAAATCTCAGCCTTTGCAGGGGAGCTTGCACGATGTTCTTTTACTACATTGTCATCTGGTTTTACATCTTGGTAGTATAGAACTGCGGCCTTTAAAACGAAAAAACGAGTCCGCAATTGATGATTGTCTGCTTTTGCTTCCAGTTCTCGTAAGATGTTTCTTGATTGTCCGCTTTTAGCGATCATGACCACCAGGTCTTGTTCGAAGAAAAGTGCTTTCCCGGTATATGTCGTTAACTTTTTGGCTACTTCAGCTGCATTAATTATTGTGTTTTGTGCCTGCACAGGACACAAATAAAAAAAGCCCGTCAACAATACAATACAAAGCCGGTACAATTGGGTTTTGGAACAATTCATAAGCGTTGCCAATATAAAAAATAAATAGAATTTATGTACATTATGTATACCCACAGTTGAAAAGAAAAAAGATTTTGCCGGCTCCGCTTGCAGGCAACCATATACAACCAATAGTTTGTTTTTTGCAACATGGCAGCAGTAATAATTTTCGCTTATGCGTTTTCCCTGTTTAGTTTTGCACTGTGAAATTCTTTACCGGCATTCTTACCATTTACATTTTACTGCTGAGCATGTTTCCATGCCCCGAAGATGTGCTATCGTTTGGTAAAGAAATTACAACTGCAGTTGTTGACCAGATGCCTGCAGATGATGATTGCGAAGATGAATGCCCGCCCTTTTGTTCCTGTGCCTGCTGTGGTGTGCAAATGATGCGCACCTGCCATTGTTTACACATCAAAAAACCGGCGCAGTTTGCGGTTTATCATCCGGGCATGCAAACTTTATCGATCCTGGATATTTACCGCCCCATCTGGCAGCCCCCACAGCTGAGTTAAGCATTGGTATTTATTTCTTAACTCAATCATTCAATTTTATTTATGCAGAAATTATTTTTGCTGTTGTTGCTTGCATGTATCTGCAGCAGCAGCATGGCACAACACAGTTTATCTATTACCGTAAAAGATAAACACAACAAAGAAGCTATACCGTCAGCTACTGTACAGTTTGCACAACGCACGGTAATAACCGACAGCAGCGGCAATGCATCTTTCAACAATCTTGCAGCTGGCACTTATACCATTGAAATATCACATATTGGTTTTGCCACAAAAAAGATCAGCATTACACTTCCTGTTTTAAACAATGAGGCAGTTATTGTTTTTCTTGAACCTGAAGAAGAAGAGGAAGAAGAGATCATCATTACTTCTACCCGCAGCACCAGAACATTTCAAAACATCCCCACCCGTGTTGAGTTTATTGCAGGTGAAGAGCTGGATGAAAAAAGCAACATGAAACCCGGCGACATCAGGATGCTGCTTACCGAAAGCACCGGTATTCAAACACAGCAAACATCGGCTACATCGGCCAATGCATCTATCCGCATCCAGGGCCTGGATGGACGATACACACAGATATTGAAAGATGGCTTCCCTTTGTATAACGGTGCTGCCGGTGGGCTTGGCTTGCTGCAAATTCCACCTCTTGATCTGAAACAGGTGGAAGTAATTAAAGGTTCTGCTTCCACTTTATATGGTGGCGGTGCTATTGCGGGGTTGGTGAACCTTGTTTCAAAAACACCTACCGATGAACGGGAATTAAAAATTCATTTGAACGGAACAAGTGCATTGGGACTTGATGCAAATGTTTTTTATGGTGAACGTTTCAAGAAATTCGGGATGACTGTTTTTGCATCACGCAACAGTAATGTGGCATACGATCCTGCTGCTATCAACTTATCGGCCATTCCGGAATTTCAACGTTATACTGTTAATCCCCGATTATTCTTTTACCCGTCAGACAAAACAAAAATTATATTCAGCCTGAACGCTACTACCGAAAAAAGACTTGGCGGAAATATGGATTACATTAAAAACAATACAAGCAGCGGCTATTACGAAAACAATAAGTCGGAACGTTTTTCATCACAGCTTTCTGTTGATCATGATTTTGGCACATGCAGTCATTTTACATTCAAACAAAGTGTGAGCTTTTTCAACCGCCGCATCAGCTCACCGGGTTATGCATTCGAAGGCAGGCAGCTGAACAGTTTTAGTGAAGCCAGCTATTCACGCCATGGTGAAATTGCGGAATGGGTAGCAGGCGTTAACTTATGGAATGAAGATTTCCAGGAGCGACCTTACAGTAATTTTGCAGTACGCAATTTTCAACAAAATACAGTTGGTGTATTTGTGCAGAATGTGCTCAAAGCAAATGAATGGCTGCATATTGAAAGCGGCATCAGGGGCGATCATGTAAACAACTACGGGTTCGCTTTTCTTCCCAGAGTATCCTTGCTGTTTAAAGCATCGTCATCATTCAGTTCACGCATTGGAGGTGGTATGGGCTATAAGGCACCAACGATTTTTACAGAAGAAAGCGAACGTTTTCAATACAGGAATGTATTGCCCATCAACTCATCAAACAAGCTGGAAAGAAGTTATGGCTTTAATGCCGATGTGAATTACAAAACAAAGCTGTTCGATGCCGTTTCGTTCAGCATTAATCAATTGTTCTTTTACACACGCATTAACAGTCCGCTGCTCCTGCAAAGTGCCATAGGTTCTAACTACCAGTTTGTAAACGGCAGTGGCCATATTGATACAAGAGGTATTGAAACAAACATTAAACTCGGTTATGAAGATTTTAAACTGTTTCTTGGCTACACGTTTACCGACACGGAAATTCATGAAGGCAACAACAAG
>JAACZX010000608.1 GCA_009996555.1 Chitinophagaceae bacterium
AAAAGAAAGAGCACCTAAAAAGAAATAGCATAATAGATAAAGATGGCAACAAAGAATACACAAAGACAGATACAGGTATATGCCCATTGGCAGGATTTTAAGGAGCCTTTCTTAATGGGGACACTTACAGCTGTTTTATCACGGGGAAAGGAAATCTTCTCATTTGCATACACAAAAGAATGGTTGAACTCAGGCAATGTCCAGTATCTTGACCCAAACCTTCAATTGTATTCAGGCCCTCAATATCTTGAAGAAGGTAAAAGCAACTTTGGAATCTTTTTAGATTCATCACCTGATCGCTGGGGCAGGCTATTGATGAGAAGGCGTGAAGCTGCAATGGCAAGAAGTGAAGAACGTAAAGAAAATACGTTGTTTGAAACTGATTATTTACTCGGCGTCTTTGATGGCCATAGAATGGGTGGCATTCGTTTTAAAATAGATGAAGATGGACCATTTCTTAATGATAATAAGAAAATGGCATCTCCACCATGGGCCTCATTGAGAGAATTGGAATATGCGAGTTTGCAATTAGAAAAAGATGATGTAATCAATGACCCGGAATATTTAAATTGGCTTTTTATGTTGGTCGCACCTGGTTCGTCACTTGGTGGTGCAAGACCTAAAGCCAGTGTAGTAGATCCTGAAGGTCATTTATGGATTGCAAAGTTTCCAAGCATGAATGATGATAAAGACACTGGAGCCTGGGAAATGGTCGTAAATGAACTGGCCATTAGTGCAAGTATAAATGCTGCAGTGGGGATGGTTCGTAAATTTTCCGGCAAGTATTCTACTTTTCTTACCAAGAGATTTGACAGGACTCCTGATGGCGAGAGAATTCATTTCGCTTCGGCTATGACATTACTCGGTTATAACGATGGCAATGATTATCATGATGGAGTCAGCTATTTACAATTGGCAGAGTTCATAACACAAAATGGGGCTTCACCAAGCAACGATCTTGTAGAACTTTTCAGAAGGATTGTTTTTAATATCTGTGTGAAGAATACCGACGATCATTTACGAAATCATGGCTTCCTGTTAACAAATCAGGGATGGGTACTTTCACCGGCTTATGACATGAACCCGGTTGAAACAGGTGCTGGCTTAAAACTTAATATCTCTGAAACGGACAACTCATTAAACCTTGATTTGGTTATGGAAGTAAGTGGATATTTCCGGCTAACAGAAAAACAAGCCGCTGAAATTATTGAAGCTGTGAAGAATTCAGTTAGTAAGTGGAGAGACGTAGCTACAAAATATAATATCGCAAGATCTGATCAAGATAGAATGTCGACTGCTTTTTGGACAGATTAAAAGGCCGGGCATAAGAGCTCAGATATATCCACGGTTTGACCTACATGTCTGCCTTCGGCACGATCATTTAGTGTTTACATACTCATTCTATTTGTCTGTAATGACCCCACTTCTTAACTACTCATAGCCATATCCCAGGCATGGATAAAGTATGGGGATCAATAAACCATACCAAAGCATACTAAAATATTCGGTGCGTAATTCGGTGCGTTGCTGAAAGCTCTATTCCTGAAAACCAATACAGTCAAGCGTTTCAGAAAGCATTACAAATCCCGCCCTCACCGCAAAAAGCCCCCGATCATTCGAGGGCTTTTTGTTTTTCATGAGTTTGCAACAGTCTGTTCTTAACTCTTCTGATTTTTTATTCTTTGCAATCCCTGCACGGACCATTAGCCGTAAAATGAGCAAATATGCCTGATTGAGAGAATTGATTGTCGAGATTGGCCGATTTTCCAAAAATAACGTAGCTGCCAGCGTAAGAAATAGAAGGACGACCTACATAACTACCGGTTACGTTGCTCACCGCTGATTTCTTGCCTGTAACTGTGTTGTGCAGTATAATATTAGAACCTGGCGCACCAAGGTTGGTTGCTTTTGTTGGAAAAGCAACCCATGTACCATAGTAATTGATGGTTACCCGTTCGCCCTGTTCAATGGGGCTATCACCGTTAGATGATTGTCCGTCGTTTGTAAAGCTGGCGACATTTACTTTTCCTGTTTCCACATCAACCACAAACACATCCTGGAAAGCATTGTTATCGTTCGGCACCATGTTAGTGGCTGTGGTTGCAAATGCTACAAACTTTCCATTGCCCGATATAGCTGAAGCAACTTGTCTTGATGCTGATTCAGAACCTGCGTTTCTTTCTTTACCATCATGGGCGAGACTGATGCGTTTTAATCCTTGCTTCCCACGTTGCCACAAAAAAATATCCCATAAATTATTATTGTCATTCGCTACCAAGGTTCCCGATGCCGAGCAAAAACTGATACGGCTGCCATCAAATGATATGCTGCCCTTGTAACCATTGCCTCCTGTTTTTAATACAGGATCAACACTGATCATTTCTGTTTTTCCGTTTACCACATCACGCAAAAAAATATTCGATACGGAACGGCCCTTTGGCACAGCAGACAGATTTGTTGCAGATGAAGTGAACACAACAAAATTTCCATTACCGGATACTGCTGCATCAAAACAATCTGCATCGGCAGCAGCAGCATTCGATGCTTTGCTGATCAGCTCAATACTGTTTGTGCTCTTTCGCCAGAGAAAAATATCTTTAAAATTATTGTTATCGCCTGCAACAAGGTTTGATGCTCTTGATTCAAAAACAATTATTTCACCGTCTGCAGAAATGGATGGCTCTGCACAATCACCATTGCCCTGCTCGCCATTTGGTGCGACGGAAATCATTTTTGTAATGCCGGTATTTCTGTCACGCAAAAACACCTGCCTGAATTTTCCATTTGATCCTGCAAAATCTTTTGTGTTTGAAATAAAAACAACATAACGGCCTTCTTCTCCATTGTTACCTCCAACAGCCGGAGCAAACGATTCATAAAAACTGCTTATGTTTTTATCTTCTGTACTTCGTGTAAGTAACTCGTAAGTAAAATCAACAGCAGTATTTATTTTGTTTACATCTTCAGGTGCCTTGCCGTTTCCAAAATAAACGGCTGCTTTCATATTTGATGCGATCTTTTTTACTGTTACATCAAACAACTCGCCTTCTTTTAATGATTTTGTAAACTTAAGTGTTGAGCTGTTGTATAAATTTCCTGCGCTTTTTACAGGAGTGATGGTAAGATCATTTGCGTTATTCATGGCAAGCGTAACAGGCACACCTGCCGGTGCACTTAATTTTCCAGTTACAAACACAGTTTTGCCAGAAGTTGAAGTTGGAGCAGCTTGCGTTTTCGTATTGCTGTTTGGCACTGATGAATTCGTATTATTTTTTACTACTTGGTTTGATGATGAAACGGTAGAAGAGTTCGTATTTGTTTTTTGCGTTGCATTATTTTGCGCAACTGCATTATTCTCATTAAATGCAGGGGGCACTGTTTTACCGATGAACGATTTGAGATAGTCAAAATGGATATTTTTCTCCATTTCTTTTGCAAAGTCAACCATCACCTGATTTTTGGGATCGTACCTGATGCTCACCGTAATCATTTGCGGTACTGCAGGTGAACTATATTTTTTGAAGTAAGCAGGATTGGGTTTCGTCAGCAATTCAGCAAACGGCTCCATTTTATCTGTAAAATCGTAATCGAAATTATTTTTCGTGCTTTTTATAACAATGGCCTTTTTGTTTAACTCTTCTGCAGAAGCCGAAAGTTGTTCATCAATTCTTGCAATACCGTTTTCATAACCCTGGATCAACTTTTTATATGATGCCTGTACACGCTCAACAGCCGGGTTGTGCGTGCCTGACATGTAGTTAGCAAGCTTGGCAGGATCAGATTTCCATTCCTGCTCTTTGTACTTTTTCTGTTGCTCCCAACTTGCCAGTTGATCTTTCAACCTTGGTGTTTCTGCAGCCATTTCTTTTTGTAAAAAACGTTTCCGTTTCAGCAAAAATTCCCGGCGTGTTACAAAGCTCCACGGTAATTGACCATCGTAAGTAATTATCCATGTTTTGGTGAGTCCTTCACTACCTGAACCCAACGAAGTTTTTACATCATTGAATTGCCAGATACCGGGACGAATTTCAACAGGAATACCTTCACGCAGTGCACGAAAGCCAAGACTGTTATCAGCAGCAGTGGTATCATAAATTTCCAAAAAGCTGACGTAATTAAATTCTGTTCTGAAAATGCTGTTAATGTCGAATTTATTCAACACCAATGCATCGCCTTCGCAGAAATACCGTTCAGCAAATAATGTGTACCAATAATAGGCAACAGGTTGGCCATACTGCGACGGTTGAAAAGAACCTG
>JAACZX010000609.1 GCA_009996555.1 Chitinophagaceae bacterium
CATCATATCGTGCAGGCCGCAATGTTTTTCATCACAGTTTTTACAACGCTCATAAAAATGCAAACTCACACAGGAGAGGGGGGCAATTGGCCCATCTAACAAACGGATAACTCTTGCAAGTGTTACCTGCGATGGTTTTATTTTAAAGTAGTAACCACCACCTTTTCCTTTCTTGCTTTCAAGAATACCATCCTTGCGCATCAGCAACAGAATGTTCTCCAGGAACTTCAGCGGAATTTTTTTCTTTTTTGCAATTTCAGCAATGAGAATGGGCTCATTGTTTTTTTGCTGGGCCATATAGCCCAGCGCCTGGAATGCATATTGCGTTTTCTTCGAAAGCATACTTGTCTGTTTCGTTAAAAGTAAGTACTGGCGGGTATTTTACCGGGTAGCAAAGTAGCTATTTTTAGTTTAAATAATCAACTATGTTCAGATCAACTTTTTTCATTGTGCTTTTCTTCTCTACATTTTCTATAGGAAAACTTGCTGCGCAGAAAGCTTCTTTATTTGCGGGCGGCAACATTATTGTGGGTTTTCCCACGGGTGATTTTAAAAACGGATACAAACGGGCTACAGGTATAGAGGCTTCATTAGGTGCAGGAACAAAACGTGTGATCCTGTTGGGAACAGTTGGATATACTTCATACAAAGAGCTGGCGGGTAATAATTTTGGAAAGATAACAGCTGTGCCCATAAAAGGAGGCCTTCGTCTTTATCCATCACGTATATTGTTTTTAACAGGTAATGCAGGTGTTGCTTTACTGAAAGATGAAACCATGAGTTCACGTGAATCAAGGTTAGCCTACGATGCAGGTATTGGTCTGCATTTTATACTTGGGCAGGTGAGTGTACATTATGATTCATGGAAAAGAAAGAACATCCCGGGTTACAGTTCTTCCATACAATTAAAATTCGGGCTGGCTATTAAATAACTGTGCTGCATACCTGAAACAGCCGGAATTGTTGTTAAAGAAAATACAAGAGTTCAACAGGTTTACTTTTGGTACAGTATTGGTAAAAGTGCCTGTAAACTCATTGTATGAAACAGAAAATTTTATTCTCAGTACTGGTCGCTCTTCTCGGCTTTTTACCTGGAGCATTTGCACAAAAAGGGAAAGCAATTTTTGGCGGTAATGTGATTGTTGGTGCGCCACTCGGCGATTTCAGAAACGACTATAAAAGTGTATTTGGTGTTGAAGGGTTGGCAGGTTTTGGTGTGGCACAAAATGTTTATCTCACAGGTACACTTGGTTTTCAATCGTACGCACCGGAATCTTATAATCCATACGGCAAGATCACGGTGGTGCCGTTAAAAGCAGGTGTGCGTTTTTATCCGGCCAACAATTTTTTCCTTACCGGTAATGCAGGATTAGGCTTGGTGCGTGATGAAACAATTGATGCAAGAGAAAGCCGTTTTGCCTATGATGTGGGTGCAGGTTTAAATTTTTCCATCTTTAATGCAAGTGTGCATTACGATGGCTGGCAAAAGAAAAATACCAGCGGCGGATCGCACAGTGTGTTGCTGAAATTGGGTATTGCAATCCGTTAAATGAGTTTATACTCATAGGCATACTTGATAAGCCCTATAACAGAATTGGTTTTTGTTTTGCGGAAGATATTTTTCCTGTGTGTTTCAACCGTACGTTCGCTCAGGAATAATTCTTCCGCAATTTTTTTATTGCTGTATTCCTTTTCAATTAAACGGATGATCTCTATTTCACGGTTAGTGAGATGGCTTTCGTCCGACTCTTTTCTGCGTTCACCTGCTTTCAGCATTTCCTGCAGCACTTCATCGCTGAAATAAATGCCGCCTTCCGCAATTTTTAAAAGAGCCGTAATAAATTCTGTTTGACCAATATTTTTAATGAGGTAACCGCTGATCTCGCTTTCTTCGATCATTTGATTTACCAGGCTGCCTTCGCCATTCATAGATAATGCAACGATCTTGATGCCGGGGAATTCCTGTTTTACTTTTTTTGCAAGTTCCACACCTGTCATGCCGGGCATCATAATATCAGTAAGCAAAATATCCACCGCCTGTTTGCGAAGTTCAGGAAGAATTTTTTCCGGGTGATTAGACTCAAGCACAATCTCGAATTGCTGGTATCCCTTCAGTAATGAATGAAGACCATCAATAACGATCTGGTGATCGTCAACAATTGCGATTTTGTACAGAGGCGAGGACATACAAGTAGAAGGTTGGCCGAAGATATTTAAAAAATCGACAGTATGAGATGACGATTCATTTTATGCGGAAGGAATATGAATTGCAACTAACGTTCCTTTGCCCGGTGCTGAATCAAAATCAATTGTGCCGTTCAGGTAATCGATCCTGGCCTTCATGTTTTTCAAACCAATACCAGCGTCTTCGTTCAGTTCTGCGGAGTTAAATCCTTTTCCATTGTCTTCAATACTGATGCTGATGCCGTCCCGATCTTTGATCAATGCAATATCCAGTTGTGATGCACCGGAATGTTTGATGACATTGTTTACACATTCCTGCAACACACGGTAAAGAACGATCTCGGTGTTTTCATCAAGCCGCTCATTCAACCCTTCTGTATGCAGGGCTACTTTCAGCTGGCGTTGATCAATTTTATCAAGGAAGTCGGCCACGGCATTTGCAAGTCCCGATTTTAATAAAATGTTTGGCATCATCTGGTGGCTGACACTTCGCACCTCTCTGCAACTTTCATCCACAAGGCTGATGATGCGGTCAAAAGAATTGCGTTGATCAGCATTTGTAAACTGCAGGTCATTTTCAAACGACGAAAGATTCATTTTTGCCGCACTCATCATTTGCCCAACACCATCATGAAGATCTTTGGCAATACGCTGCCGTTCATTCTCTTCTGCTTTCATAACGGCTGCTGCCGCCAGCTGCTGCTGTTCCATTACCGTTTGCTGAAGTTTGGCTTCTTGTTTCAGTTTGTATCTGCGGTACGATGAAAGAGCCAATAAGCCAAGCAACAGGATGGCAAGTGAAATGCCAATGATCCATGTGTTCTTTTTTTCAATGACATGTTGCTGCCGTTCAATTTCCTTTTCTTTTTCCAGTGTTTGGTATTTGGTTTCAAGCTCAGCAAACTTTTCCGAAAGGTTATCAGTAAACAGCGAATCTTTTGTTGATGCATAAAATTTGTACATCGATAAAGCTTCGTCTGTTTCATTGATGGCTTCATACGAATGTGAGAGGGCAAGGTAGGTTTGATTTACTTCAGGCAAACAGTTTACTGCCGAACGGCCCAGAGTTAACGCCGAAGTTAAAATTGCGATGGATGAATCAAACAGCTTTTGTTGCTGGAAAATAAGACCAAGGTTATTCATACAACTAACCTGCCCTTTTGTATCGCCCAGTTCTTTTCTTAACAGCAATGATTCGTTTACTGAAGCAAGTGCTTGTTTGTAGTCCTGGTTCTTGAGGTACAATGTGCCCATGTTGTTCAATGCATTGGCCAGGTATTCTTTATCCTGTATGGTGCGGCTTATTTCAATGGCTTTTAAATAATAGTCCGCAGCTTTTTTATCGTCGCCTTTTATTTTATAAATGTTGGCAATGTTTACAAACGAACCGGCAAGCCCGTAGTTGTCGTTCAGTTTTTCTTTTATTTCAATTGACTGCAGCTGGTATTTGATCGCTTCGTCGTAACGGCCCAGGTTTTGGTTGAGGATGCCAATGTTGTTAAGCGAATAGGAGATGCCGATATTGTCTTTGTGTTTGGTGAAGAGTGATAAAGCCAGCAGTTGATTTTCGAGTGCTTTATCAAACTCGCCTTTACGCTGGTACACAATGCCGATCTTGTTGTACACTTTCGCCATACCCAATCCATCATTCAGCTGCTTTCTTATATTGCCCGACTGCTGGTAGAAAGCAATGGCGCTGTCATACTTTTCCTGGTCGTATAATAAAATACCAAGATCGTTGTACGCCTGTGCAAGTCCTTTTGGATAGTTGATTTTTTTAGCCTGCTGTATGGCTTTGAATCCATACGATTTGGCTTTATCCCGGTTTACCATGCGGTACTCCCAGGTAAGATCATTCAATATTTTTACAAGATTACTGTCGGTTTCTTTACCAGCCAGTTTTTCAAGACTGTCAATAACCTGTTTGTTTTTTTGTGCTGAAACAAAACCGCAAACAAACAGTAAAAGCAATGTGGAAAGTGCATACCTGTGCATGTGTACTTATTTATTTTCTGGATAAACGCAGGCTGCCAGAGTTCTCCCATG